>DATIPL010000726.1:0-4716 GCA_035471965.1 Gammaproteobacteria bacterium | reverse complement strand
GTCTTGGTGCCGTTATCCGTATACCAGGTGTAGCCCTCGCCGGAGATGGCGGGCTCAAGCAGCTCTTCCGGGATGGTTGCGGGCAATTTGATATCGGTATAAACGATTTGCTCCAGGGCCCTGCCCGAGTCGCCCACCAGTTCCGATTTGAGCAACAGACCGGTCACCCGGTCGAGCCATAAGCGATAGCCGTATCGATATTCATCCTTCGGTGTCACCTTGATGAGCGCCGTCTTTCTTCCGGCGACCCGTTCTCCAGGCTGAGAGGACAGGTCATAGTGCCTGGCGAACCCCTCCCTGGGGTCGAACACCCGCAGCGTTACCGACCGCGGACGACTCTTCTTCACCACAACGGACTGATTATCCGGAAGAATACAGGTGACCTTTTCGCTGTCGCGCAATACCTCGCGGGCAGCACCGGTGAGCGAGAACATGCGCTCGCGTTCACCGGCCGGTGTTGCGAGGTGAATTATCCGCATGGATTCCATTCGGTCTCCGTTTCGATAAACGAAGGTTCCGTCGTAATTGAGGCTTTGAGCGGCTCTGGCCATTTTTTCAAGCCATTCGCCGGCTGGCCGCTCTGTCCAGGTGCCGGCAAAAGACAAATGAGACCAGGCGGTGAAAGCGACGCCGAACAGGAACGACGCCAGCCCCCGGCGCGCGGTTGAAATCAATGCGTCAGCACGCGCTGAACCGCCTGACCACATGTACGACCGCAGCACGCCAAAATCTCCGAATCAGTTCTGCCCATCGTCGTAGGCCACAATGCGCGCATAAGGCAGCATGCCGCGCATCTCGTTGCTCAGGTACTCATTGTGAGTAACCAGATATCCGTTCAGGCGATTAGTCACCGCCGGTGCCTCATCGTTCCAGGTCATGCGTGCCAGATCGATGCCCAGGGCGCCTGCCACGACGGAACTCGGCTCCGGCCCCCCGTCGGCAGTGGCCTGCACGCCCGGGGACTCTTGAGCCATCTCGACAGGCCCGTTCTTCGTATCGCTCAGCGCAAAGATTCCAACGCCCGCGACCAGGGCCACGGAGGCCGCAAGCGCCAACCCGGCCAGGGGGCTTAATTCCCCTCTCCTGCGGGGGTCAGCAACCGGCTCGGGCGGGGCCGCGCCTTCGATGCAATCAATCCGACCGCTCAGCGCCTGCTGGTCAATGACATGCTTGCGCATGACGTCGCCGATGAGATGATAGGTGCTCCAGCGTCGCTTGAGAGAAAGGTCCTCGAGCACCTGATCGAGCAGGCGCGGTCCGTCCTCGGCGGACAGCTCGCCATCCACCAGCGCTGAAAGCGCCTCGTGTTTCTCTTCGCTCATATTCTTATCCGCATTGTTTCATTGTAAAAGGGGTTCCAACCGTCTGTTGATCGCCTCGCGGGCACGAAATATCCGCGACCGCACCGTGCCGATGGGACAATCCATCGTTTGCGCAATTTCCTCGTAACTCATCCCTTCCAGCTCGCGCAACGTAATGGCCGTCCTCAGATCCGGGGGCAGCTGGTCTATGGCGTCGATGACCGTGCGCTCGATTTCCTCTTTGAGCAGCATCCGCTCCGGCGTCGCGTACTCCTTCAGGTCCGATTCACCCTCAAACTGCTCCGCTTCAGAAGAGTCCACGTCCGAATCCGGCGGCCGCCGAGCCTGCGACACCAGATGGTTCTTGGCGGTGTTGATGGCGATTCTGTAGAGCCAAGTATAGAAGGCGCTGTCACCGCGAAAGTTGGGCAGGGCGCGGTACGCCTTGAGAAAAGATTCCTGCGCCACGTCGTACACCTCGGCCGAATCCCGTATATATCGCGAGATCAGCTTAATCAACCTGTGCTGATACTTCAGCACAAGCAGATCGAAGGCCTGTTTCTCGCCTTGCTGGACCCTTCGGACCAGGACCTTGTCTGGATTCTTATCGGCCATTGGGGCCGCCCCGTTGCCTCATGACGGCCCCCGCCTATTGCTGCTAGACAAGGTCCGACGTCGATAGTTCGAAAAAAAACGCCCGTGAATAACCCAGCATCGGGCAAAAACGCGGATTGTAGTGTAGATTCCGCCGACTGCGGTCTAATTCAAGCCATCCCCCGGGTTCAAGGCGTCGCCGTTCCGGCGCCGGCCTGGAAGCCGCGGCCCTGAAAGAGTGCTTTCGGCGTTGGCTGTTAAGTAAATGAGTAACCCCGCATCAGATTCTCACAGCTACGACGTTATCGTCATCGGCGCCGGTGCGGCGGGACTCGGGGTTGCCCTCCGGCTGGCCGACCACTGCTCGGTGGCCCTCATGTCCAAGGCGCTGCTCCCGGAAAGCAACACCTTTTATGCACAGGGCGGGATCTCCGCGGTGCTCAGTCAAGGCGACAGCTTCGAGTCCCATATCGAGGACACCGCCCGCGCCGGGGCGGGCCTCTGTCATCCGGAGGTGGTGCGAGAAGTCGTTTCCCAGGGGCCCGGGTGCATCGAGTGGCTGATCGCCCAGGGGGTCGAATTCACCCGCCACACTGGCAGAGAAAACACCTTTCACCTCACCCGTGAGGGTGGGCATTCCCACCGCCGCGTGCTTCACGTGGAAGACGCCACCGGACGCGCCGTGACCGAAGCGCTGCTCGGCGCCGCACGTCGACAATCCGGCATCCGGCTGCTGGAAGGGCTGCTGGCAATCGACCTGATTTGCGATCCGTGCTCACGGTCGCGCCCCGCCCGCTGCGTCGGGGTGTACGCGCTCGACCAGAGAAACATGCAGGTACGCACCCTCAAGGCCCGCAACATCGTGCTGGCAACCGGAGGGGCCGGGAAAGTCTATCTCTATACCAGCAATCCCGACGTGGCTACCGGAGACGGCATCGCCATGGCCTGGCGGGCGGGTTGCCGCATCGCAAATATGGAGTTCGTACAGTTTCACCCCACCTGCCTGTTTCACCCCCACGCCAAGTCATTTCTCATCTCCGAGGCGGTTCGAGGAGAGGGGGGGCGACTGCTGCTGCCCGACGGTGAACCGTTTATGCAGCGCTTCGACTCGCGGGCGGAGCTTGCCCCCAGAGACGTGGTGGCGCGCGCCATCGACCACGAGATGAAGCGGCTCGGCGCCGATTGCGTTTATCTGGACATCTCACATCGGTCGGCCGAGTTCATCCGCGGACACTTTCCGAATATCTACGCGCGCTGCAGGGACTTTGGTTTCGACATGACCAGAGAACCCGTCCCGGTGGTACCGGCCGCCCACTACACCTGTGGTGGCGTGCTCACGGATCTGAAAGGTCAGAGCGACATTTCCGCCCTCTACGCTATCGGTGAAGTCGCTTGCACCGGTCTGCACGGCGCCAATCGCATGGCCAGCAATTCTCTGCTCGAGTGTCTGGCGTTCGCCAAGTTTGCTGCGGAATCGATTCTGAATGCGCTGCCCCACCAGGAGTCACCCGCCGACGTTCCCGAGTGGGACGCCAGTCAGGTCACGGATTCCGACGAGGAGGTTGTCGTCTCCCACAACTGGGATGAGCTCAGGCGCTTCATGTGGGACTATGTGGGCATCGTGCGCACCACTAAACGCCTGCAGCGAGCCAAGCGACGGGTCGAGCTGCTTTTGAGTGAAATCGACGAGTATTACGGCAACTTTCACGTTACCGGAGATCTCATCGAGCTGCGGAACCTCGCCCAGGTGGCGGATCTGATCATCCGATCGGCAATGGCCCGGCGCGAAAGCCGCGGCCTTCACTTTACCCTGGACCATCCCGAAGCTCTCGCCGCAAGCGCCGCACGCGACACGGTTCTGAACCCGGCCGACCCTGCCCGGGAAACGATGGCGGGGAAAGAGGCGACGGGCTGACGTCACGCGCGGTCGATGGGAAATGCCATCACCCGCCGGATGTCCTCGACCCCGGCTTTGAGCCCCACCAGGCGATCGAAACCCAGCGCCACGCCGGCGCATTCGGGCAGACCGTGCTCGAGTGCTTCGAGCAGGCGAAAGTCCGGGGGTACCGGCGAAAGACCCGTTTCCCTCCGGCGTGCCCCATCGGCTTCCATCCGGCGACGCTGCTCCCGGGCGTCGGTGAGCTCCTGGTAACCGTTGGCAACTTCGACCCCGTCGACGAATAGCTCGAAACGCTCCGCCAGAGGAGGATTCCCGGGGCGAACCCGCGCCATGGCCGCCTGATCCGCGGGAAAGTCGTAAACAAAAACGCGTCCCGCTCCGAGCGCTGGCTGAATGCGGCGCGCAAGCAACAGATCGAGCCCCGCGTTGCGGTCATCCAGCGCTTGGTTGAATCCGACGCGCCGGCAAAGGTCGCCGATCTCCTCCAGCGTAGCGCTGAAGGGATCGATTCCGACGTGCTTCATGAATGCCTCGCGATAACTCAGTCGTTCGACCAGTGCTTCGCTACCCAGCAGCTTTGCTACCAAGGCCGCGACCTCATCCATCAGAGCGGCGACGCCGGCGCCCGGCCGATACCACTCCAGCAGCAGAAACTCCGGGTTGTGCCTCGGCCCCGCCTCACCATCGCGAAACACCCGTGCGAACTGAAAAATAGGACCGCTGCCGGCAGCCAGCAGTCGCTTCATGGCGGATTCCGGGGAGCTTTGCAGGTAGAAGGGTGTGGCGCGGTCTATCCATACACGGGTTTGCAGGCTGGCAATATGAAGGTCCGAGGCCGCCGCGGCGCTCAGTGCAGGCGTATCCACCTCCACGACGCCGCGCTCGTCGAAGAAACGGCGCGCCGCGGCAATCATCGCAGCA
>DATIPL010000725.1:0-2118 GCA_035471965.1 Gammaproteobacteria bacterium | reverse complement strand
TGGCGAGCTCGAGCGTGAATACTTCTACGTCGCGGCGTCCGAGGCGTTTTCTGCCGAGCAACGGAATCCGTGACGCCGCCTTGGCCTCGACTCCACCCAGCGGCTCGGCGCGGATGGGCACGTGGCCCTGGGCCTGAAGCTTGCGCACCACGTCGCCGCGATCGACCGCCTCCATGTCGCCTTCCAGCACCTCGCCTGCGCTGGTTGCGGCCTTGTAATGAAACAGCGGCATCAGGCTTCTCTCGTGACGCGTTCCACTTCTTCCAGGGTGGTCATTCCTGAGAGCGCCTTGCGAATCCCGTGAGCGCGCATGCTTTCGGTGCCGGTATCCCGCGCCGCGCGGCGCACTTCGGTAGCGTCCCCCTTGGCCAGAATCGCCCTCCGAACCACGTCATTCATCACCATCAGCTCAACGATGGTGGTGCGTCCGCGAAAACCGGTGCCATCACATGCTGCGCAGCCGACCGCCATGAAAAGAGAAGGCGAGGGGTCCTCCGTGTAGCGCTTCAAATCGAACTCCTGCGCGATCTCCGGCAGCACCTCTCGGGACTGTTTGCACTCGGCGCAGAGCGTTCTCACCAATCGCTGCGCAATTACGCCGTTTACGGTAGAGGTGACCAGGTAGTCATCGATACCCATATCCAGAAGCCGCGTCACGCTGCTGGCGGCGTCGTTGGTGTGCAGGGTCGAGAACACTTTGTGGCCGGTCAGCGCAGACTGCACCGCGATCTTCCCGGTTTCCAGATCGCGCATTTCGCCGACCATGATGACGTCCGGATCCTGTCTGAGGATGGAGCGCAAGGCGTTGGCGAAGGTCAATCCAATCTCCGGCTTCACCTGGATCTGGTTGATGCCCTCCAGCTCGTACTCCACCGGGTCCTCCACCGTCAGAATCTTCTTGTCCGGCGTATTCAGCAGCCTGAGCGCGGCATAGAGCGTGGTGGTTTTCCCACTGCCGGTCGGTCCGGTCACCAGCACGATACCCTGCGGTCGGGTCAACAGTTCGTCCACCGCATCACGCAGCGATCCCTCGAACCCCAGCGTCTGGAAGTCGAGCTTCAGGCTTCCCTTGTCGAGGATGCGCATAACCACGCTCTCGCCGTGGAGCGTCGGAACGGTGGATATACGCATGTCGATTTCACGACCCTCTATACGCAGCTTGATTCGCCCGTCCTGCGGCCTGCGTCGCTCAGCGATGTTCAGATTCGCCATTACCTTGATGCGCGAAACGAGCGCCGCGGAGGAGCGCACGGGCGGCGCCTCCACGTCGCGCAGCACCCCGTCTACGCGATAGCGCGTCTTGAGTCTGGCCCCGAACGGCTCGATGTGCACGTCCGAGGCGTTGACCTCCAGCGCGCGGCTGATGATCAGGTTAACCATGCGGATGATCGGCGCCTCGCTGGCGAGATCCCGCAGGTGCTGAATGTCTTCCGCGTCGGCGTCCTCATCACCGGTGCGGTAACTCTCGGCAATCTCAGTCAGCGTATCGCTGCCGTCCCCGAACTGTCGCTTAATCGCCGCTTCGATATCGGACGCCGCGCCAACCCTGACCACGATTTCGCGCCCCAGCGCGAGCTTCAGCGCGTCGACGGTGAACTGATCCAGCGGGTCCGCCATGGCGACAATCACCGCGTCACCGTTTACCGCCAACGGCACCACCTGCGCGTGGGTGAGGAACTCCGGAGTGACCTGGCTGTCGACGGCGGGCACGTCGCCGTAGACATCCTGCGGGGCCGGCTCGAGACCGAGCTGTTCGGCAAGGGCGCCGGCCAGATCCCGCTCGGATATCATTCCGAGGCGCACCAGCATCGTACCGATGCGCTCTCCGCTTTCTTTTTGGAGACGCAAAGCGCGATCGAGGTCTTCGGGGCTCAAGCCGCGCCGCTCAACGAGAATTTCTCCGAGACGCATCAGGGAATCTTACCGGGACAGTTACGGACCCTGGAACAATAAGGTGTCGGAATGCTCAAGTTTAGACGAGCAGTGTACCCGAGGCTAAAAGCCGGAGTTGTGGCGGTTTGCAAATTTGACCACGAATGAAGCCTTGAAATTCAACCGGACGGTCCGATACCGGCGCTTGGTCCGCGGGCGGGCGGTTGGTTAAACTTACGCCTCCCG
>DATIPL010000724.1:0-3934 GCA_035471965.1 Gammaproteobacteria bacterium | reverse complement strand
CCCCAGGCCGGTTCTCGCACCACCTGGCGGTCCGCGCCAAGCCTCTGGCGCACCCGGCCATCGGTAGAAACTGCGGCCAGCGACGAGCCTTCGTCATCGCTCGTAGCATACAGGATCATACTCCCATTCGGCGCGAAACTGGGCGACTCGTCGAGCGATGTGTCGGTCAATACGCGAAGCGCACTGTTTTGCATGTCGAGGGTGGCGATGCTGAAGCGGCCGTTGGCCTGGTGAACGAAAGCAATCTTCGTTCCTTCCGGTGAGAACGTAGCGCGTGAGTTGTAACGGCCCTCGAATGTCAGCCTTTCTTCGCGCCCGCCGGTAATGGGCACGCGATAGATGTTCGGCGTTCCGCCGCGGTCGGAGGTGAAGATGATGGAGCGCCCGTCCGGTGCCCAGGCGGGCTCGGTGTCGATGGCCGGATTGTTGGTGAGCCGCTGCAGCCGGTTGCTGCCGAGGTAGAGCAGATAGATCTCCGGATTGCCGTCCTTGGAGAGCGTCATGGCGAGTCTCGATCCGTCCGGAGAGAATGTGGGCGCGCTGTTCAATCCGGGATAGTCCGCGACCATGCGGCGCGTTCCGGTGGCGAGTTCCTGAATGTAGATCCGCGGACGCTCCTGCTCGAAGGACACGTAAGCCAGCTGCTGTCCGTCCGGCGACCACGACGGCGAAAGAATCGGCGCCGGAGATTGCAGCGTCGACTGCGGGTTGAAGCCGTCGCTGTCGGCGACCATCAGGCGGTAGCGCCTCTTTGGATCGCCGGCCTTGTGCTCGGTGATGTAGGCGATGCGCGTATCGAAAGCTCCCCGCTCCCCGGTGAGGCGTTCATAGATGATGTCGCTGAACTGATGCGCCTTGCGGCGAAGATCCGCGGCGCTCGATTCCACCTGAAATCCGGTGATCTGCTGCGCGCGGAAAACGTCGAACAGACGGAACTCCGCTCGGAAACGATTATCGGCTCCCTGCGTCAGTTGTCCGATGACCAGATTGGCCGTGCCCAGCATGCGAAAGTCCTGATAGTTGACCTGGTCGGCGGACTTGGGCTTCGAGGGCAGCTCGGAAAATGGAATCGGGGCGAAGCGCGCGCTGCGCGCCAGATCGTCGGCGATCACCTGCGCCATGTCCGTCGGCGGCGGGATGTTGCCGCCGTTCCAGGAGAAAGGCGCGATGGCAATCGGCTGCGCCCCCTCGATGCCCTGGGTGATGCGGATCTTGAGCACGTCGTCCTGCGCCTGCGCGGAAACGCAGGCGACTACGAGCAGAAAAGCGAGTCTTTTGAAGACTGAAGACAAGGGTTAACCCTCCGGGTCGAATACGAACTGCAGGTTTCTCGAAAACAGCGACGGATCCTTGGGCTGCGGCAGCGGCGAGGCCTTCCAGATGGCGTTCACCACCGACTGATCGAACGCCACGTTGCCGCTGCTTCGACTGATCTCGACGCGCGTCACCTCGCCGCCCGGGATCTGCGAGACGAGCACCTCGCACTCCAGGTCCTTGCCCGTGTCCGCCGGCCGGATCCACCTGCGCTCCACGGCCGCCTGAATCTGAGAAATATATTCGGCCTGCAGACGGTTGCGCAAACTGAGCGCGGCCGCGTCGAGGCTCGCCTGCTCCGCCTGAAGCTCGGCCAGCATCTGCGCTTCGGCTTCTTTGCGCCGGCGCTCTTCCTCGGCGCGCCTCGCCTCTTCTTCCTTGCGTTTTTTCTCCGCCTCGGCGCGCTGGCGGGCTTCCTCCTCTTTGCGCTTGCGTTCGGCTTCGGCGCGCACCCGCTCTTCCTCCTTGCGCTTGGCCTCGGCCTCGGCGCGCTTCTGCTCCGCTTCCGCCTTGCGCCGCTCCTCTTCCGCCTTCTGCTTGGCCTCGCGGGCGAGCTGCGCCTGCTCCTCGATGCGCTTCTTTTCCTCTTCCGCCCTGCGCCTGGCCGCCTCGGCTCTCTCCCGCTCCGCTTCGAGTTGCTGGCGCTCGGCTTCCGCCTTTTCCTTGAGCTCCGCTTCCTCGCGCTGCCTCGCCGCCAGCGCGGCGAGGCGCTCGGCCTCTTCCTGTCGCGCCCTGGCGAGCTTCTGCCGCTCCTGCTCGATCTTCTCCAGCTGCTGCTGCTCCTCGAGCTTCTGTTTTCTCAGCTCGGCCAGGCGTTCCGCCTCCTGCTGCTGCTCCATTCTCAGCTTCTCTTCGTGGGCGCGCTTTTCCTCCGCCAGGCGCTTCTGCAGCTCGGCCAGGCGCATCTCTTCTTCCAGACGCTGCCTCCTCGCCTTCTCGGCTTCCGTTTCGAGCTTTTCCAGGCGCTCCCTTTCCTGCTGCTTCTTCAGCTCTTCCTCTTTCTTGATCTTTTCCAGCTCTTCGATGACCTGGGTTTCGTCCATCACCACCGCGTTCACCGGCTCCCCCTGGGGCGGCGCGGAGACGCTCGCCGGCAGCCAGTCGAAGCTCACCACCAGCAGCGCAACCAGAATCAGGTGCACGACGATGGCGAGAATCACCGCCGTGGTGTTGTCGAAGAAACGGCGAATCCTCATTGGCGCAAATTTTCCGGCGGATCGGTAATCAGGCCGACGCTCTCGGCGCCGGCCTTCTGCAGCAATGCCATGGCCAGGACCACGTCGCCGTAGGGCACGCTGCGGTCGCCTTTGACCAGCACCTGCATGTTCGGCCGGTGGCGAAGCAGCGCGCTGACGCGATTCACCAGGATCTCCGTGGTCACGGGCGAGTTCTGGTCCTCCCCGTAGTTGAGGTAATAGTCCCCCTCCGCGGTGACGCTCACCACCAGCGGATCGGCGCTGGTCGTGTCCACCACCTTGGCGTCGGTCTTGGGCAGGTCCACCTTGACCCCCTGGGTCAGAAGCGGCGCGGTGATCATGAAGATCACCAGGAGCACCAGCATCACGTCGATGTAGGGCACGACGTTGATTTCGGACATCGGCCGCTTGCGATCTCGTTGTCTTGCCATGGTGAGTCAGTGCCTGCCTTTGCGGTTCAAACGAATTTGGCCCCGGTTCGGGGTTAATCGTTCCCCGAAACGTGGGTCTGGCGCGCGAGGATGCTGGAAAACTCCTCGACGAAAGTGTCGTAGCGGTTGTGCAGCCTTTCCACGTCGTTGACGTAACGGTTGTAGGCGATCACGGCCGGGATGGCCGCGAACAGCCCCATGGCGGTGGCGATCAGCGCCTCGGCGATGCCGGGCGCCACCATGGAGATGGTCGCCTGGGTCACGTTACCGAGCGCGCGGAATGAGTTCATGATCCCCCACACGGTTCCGAACAGCCCGATGTAGGGACTGGTGGAGCCTACCGTGGCGAGGAAAGGCAGGTGCAGCTCCAGGTCGTCCACTTCCCGTCTCAAGGCCACGCGCATGGCGCGCTGGGTGCCGTCCAGGATGGCCGCCGACTGGATGCCGCTCTGGTTGCGAAGCCGGGCGTATTCCTTGAAGCCGGCATGGAAGATCCGCTCCATGCCCGTCGGCTCGTGGGTGTCCTCGTTGATCCGCTTGTAGATCTTCACCAGGTCCTTGCCCGACCAGAAATCGTCCTCGAACATGTTGGCCGCGCGCCGCGCCCGGTTGATGCCGGCCCGCTTGGTGAAGATGAGCGTCCACGAGACCAGCGACGCGATCAGCAGGATCAGCATCACGATCTGTACGATGACGCTCGCGTTGACGACCATGCCGAATAGCGAATGATCAAATTGCACGTTGAAACTCCGTAATGAGCTTTTGCGGCATCCCCCGGGGCTTCAGCGTGCCTGCGTCCACGCAGGCGATTCTGACAGCGCCCCTGCAGATGAGTTCTTCGTCGCTGCGGGTGACCCTCTGGGTCAGGTCGAAGTAGGCGCGCGCCATGCGGTCCACCTCTACGCTCACCGAAAGCGTGTCGTTGAACAGCGCCGGCTTCTTGTACTCGAGCTCGAGTCTCGCCACCGTGAACAGCACCCCGTGCCGGTGTTT
>DATIPL010000723.1:0-1559 GCA_035471965.1 Gammaproteobacteria bacterium | reverse complement strand
CCCATTCGAAGAGCTGCCCCACGACGTACATCAGGCTGAACGCGGTAGCGAGCGCCGCAGACCAGAACCCGACGGCCTTGGTTGAGGGTGAAACCCGAGCAATCACAGCTTCCATGAAAAAATCGGAACCTTTTCACTCAGTCCAGGGCGGCCAGGCGTGTTAATCTCGAATCACTCTCAGAGCCTCGATCGCTTTCCGATTGATATCCTCAGCGGTCCAACCCGCTTCCGACAGTTTCGTGATGGCAACGACTGCTCGTATTTCGCGTGCATTCGATTTTCGTTAGATTGACGGCGATTGGACTCGGTTCAAGGGCTGCGACCCCTTTTTCAATCGATGCGCGAAGTGGAGCCGCCGCGAGTGCTGATCTCGGTGGTCGAAGATGTGCAGGCATTGCTTGCGCTTCCTGAAATCGTTTGCTCTGGTCAGCGTGGGAAGATCATGCGGCGGCCTTGAAGGAAATTGACGGGCTGCTTCGCGAGCTCAGAGAAGGCAAGTCACCGAACAAAGAAGCACTGGAGATTCTTTTTGCCCCGACCGGGCCGATTCAGGAGGTCAGCGTAAGCAGCGGCCGGGCCGACGAGTTCGTGGCCCTGGCGGAGCGCTTCGATGCCGCGATCGCCAAACTCATTTGACTCGAACCTGTCTCAAACAGCGAGCCCGCATTGGACAATAACGAGACAAGGCAAAAACAGGCGAACAAGCGCAGTTTACACGATAGTAAATGAGCATTCTGAGTCTGTTTTTAACGCCGTTAGGCTAAGCACGGCAATTTCGAGACAGGTTTTCGACACGCCCGCTGAGATCATCCCGGGATACGAGGGAAACCCGCAACCTCACTCTCTGGTCCGGTTCATCCTCCTCTTGCCTTCAGCTGTCCGGCTGGGGCATCGGCAGACCAGCCAGCTTGCACAGTTCGTGGATGGGATCCTTCGGAAAGAGACTGTAGATGTGTTTCTCGTACGCTTTCTTGTTTCTGAACCCCCCGCCGCGGTGCTTCCCGAGGGTCAGAATCATCATGCGCATGGTCGGATTGCTTTGCGTCTCCGCATAGTAGTCGCGGAAATACCAGATCAGCTCCCAGTGATCCACGTAGAGCTCGATCCCGTCGTGCTCCGCCAGCATCGCCGCAAATTCTTCGCTCCAATCATCCAGATTGCGCAAGAACCCCTGCTCGTTCGTCTCGACCATCTTGCCGTTGACGTTGAACTGCACAGCTACGAGCACCTCCACGAAGCCGGCCGGCGTTCATGAAAGGACCAGGATGCCCTCGGATGGTAAGGGATAACGGGGTCGGAGACGAATGTCCAGTCGGGCCGGCTTCGAATTCGGCCTCCGACCGTTTTTCGTTCAAGGGGTTGCTCGAGATTCGACCCAGTTCAAGCGTGACGACCCCTTTTTCTAACCCCTTCTTACGGCGTCGCCGAGCGCCTGCATGGCGCTCTCGATCTGGGCGTCGGAGAGATAAGGCGCCGGACCGAATCGCAGCGCCGTGCCGCGACAGTCGGTGAGCACGCCGCGCTCGCGCAGGGCGCGGCAAAGGGCTTCGGCCTGCGGA
>DATIPL010000722.1:0-3117 GCA_035471965.1 Gammaproteobacteria bacterium | reverse complement strand
TTCGCCTGGATCCTGCTGCGGGTAAATAAGCCCTTTGCGGTTGCGGTGACCGCGCTGCCGTTTGGTGGCGCCTTACTGGCGCTGTTGCTCAGCCCGCTGTTTGCGCCGGCTGCGAAGCTGGAGCGCTTCCTGATTTTCGGGGATGTGGTGGTGAACTGGCTGCTGGCGCTCTTTGCCCTGGGGTTCGGCGGCCGGGCCGCCTGGCTGATGTGGCACGAGGCGAGCAGCATCACCGCAGAGATGCGCGAAGAGCGCATGGATCGCATTGGCGCAGCGGTGCAGGACGCGTCGCGTTATGTCGGGCCGTTGCTGCTGGGACTGGCGCTTGCGCTGCCCTTCATGCCCTTCGCCGATCGTCGTCTGCTCGACATCGCCATCCTGGTGCTCACCTACATCATGCTCGGCTGGGGACTGAACATCGTGGTGGGGCTTGCGGGGCTTCTGGACCTGGGTTACGTCGCCTTCTACGCGGTCGGCGCCTACTCCTACGCGCTGCTGGCACTGCACTTCGATTTAGGCTTCTGGACCTGTCTTCCCTTCGCCGGGATCATGGCCGCCTTCGCCGGAATTCTGCTCGGCTTTCCCGTGCTCAGGCTGCGGGGCGACTATCTCGCCATCGTCACCCTGGGCTTCGGCGAGATGGTCCGCATCATCCTGCTCAACTGGTACAAGTTCACCAAGGGGCCGGACGGACTTTCGGGCATCCCGCGCCCCACCTTCTTCGGTCTGCCCATGACGGCCAACCCGGCCGAGGGAGAACAGACCTTCCACCAGTTCTTCGGGCTCGAGTATTCATCCGTAGATCGGATCATTTTTCTTTACTTTCTGATCCTTGCGCTGGCGATGATCACCAATCTGTTCACGCTCAGGATCCGCAGGCTTCCGGTGGGGCGCGCGTGGGAAGCGCTCAGGGAGGACGAAGTTGCTTGCCGCAGCCTCGGCATCAACCCGCGCAACACCAAGCTCACGGCGTTCGCCATCGGTGCCATGTTCGGCGGCTTCGGCGGCGCGTTCTTCGCCACCCGCCAGGGCTTCATCAGTCCGGAAAGCTTCACCTTCATAGAATCGGCGATCATTCTCGCAATCGTCGTGCTCGGCGGCATGGGCAGCCAGATCGGCGTGGTGTTTGCCGCAATCCTGCTCATCGGGCTGCCGGAGTTTTTCCGCGAGCTGCAGCAATACCGCATGCTCGCTTTCGGCGCGGCCATGGTGACCATCATGGTTTGGCGCCCCCGCGGACTGCTGGCGCACCGCGAGCCCACCATCCGCCTGGGCGATGTCCGGCCAGCCTCTCCGCCGGCGGAGAGGCGGGGAACGTCCCCGTGAACGCGCCGGCCAGCAAGGAGTTGCTCAAGGTCGAGCACTTGAGCATTCGTTTCGGCGGCCTGGTGGCCGTGGACGACGTGTCCTTTTCCGCGGGCGATCGACAGATCACCGCCATCATCGGACCCAACGGCGCCGGCAAGACCACGGTCTTCAACTGCCTCACGGGTTTTTACAAACCCACCATGGGCAGGCTTACGCTGCACCATCCGGGCAAGGGCGAATTCCTGCTAGAGCGCATGGAAGGATTTCAGATTGCGCAAAAGGCGGGTGTCGCGCGCACCTTTCAAAATATCCGCCTGTTCCCGGCGATGTCGGTGCTGGAGAACCTCATCGTGGCCCAGCACAACATGCTGATGCGCGCATCCGGTTTCACGGTTCTCGGCCTCTTCGGCAATAAGGGATACAAGAAGGCCGAGCGCGAGGCAATGGATCTCGCGCGCTACTGGCTGGACCGCATCCGCCTCACCGATCGGGCGGACGATGCCGCGGGCAATCTCGCTTACGGCGCGCAACGGCGGCTGGAAATCGCCCGCGCCATGTGCACCCGTCCGGTGATGCTCTGTCTCGACGAGCCGGCGGCGGGGCTCAACCCGAGAGAATCTGGAGAGCTCACGCGGCTGCTGCAATCAATCCGTGACGAGGAGGGCATCGGTGTGCTGCTCATTGAGCATCACATGGACGTGGTCATGGGGATCTCCGATCACGTGGTGGTGCTCGATCACGGCAAGAAGATCTCCGACGGGTCGCCGAAGTCCGTGCGCGACGATCCTGCGGTGGTGCGGGCCTACCTCGGTGAGGAAGAGGACGAGGAGCTCCCGCCCGAGGTGGTGCAGGATCTTGGTGACGGGCGCGGTTGAGTTCGATGCTGAAAGTCACCGGCTTGCATACCTTCTACGGCCGTATCGAAGCGCTTTCCGGCGTCGACGTCGAGGTGCGCGAAGGTGAGGTGGTCTCTCTCATCGGCGCCAACGGCGCCGGCAAGTCCACGCTGCTGATGACCATCTGCGGCGATCCGCGGGCAGCGGAGGGACGGATTGAGTTCGACGGCGCGGACATCACCGATCTCCCGACCCATGAGATCGTTCGTCGCGGCATCGCCCAGGCGCCGGAGGGCCGGCGCATTTTCCCGTTCATGAGCGTCCTGGAAAATCTCCAGATGGGCGCCTCCACCACCGAAGAGGCGCACTTCAAACAGGATCTGGAGCGTGTATTCGAGCTCTATCCGGTGCTGCGCGAGCGGCGGCACCAGCGGGGTGGCACGTTATCGGGCGGCGAGCAGCAGATGCTCGCCATCGGCCGCGCGCTCATGAGCCGGCCCCGGCTGCTTCTGCTGGATGAGCCTTCCCTCGGGCTCGCGCCGATGCTGGTCAAGCAGATTTTTTCCGTCATCCGCCAGGTGAATGAAGAACAGAAGATGACCGTTTTTCTGGTAGAGCAAAACGCCTACCACGCGCTCAGACTTGCGCACCGGGGCTACGTAATGGCCAACGGCCGCGTCGTTCTGTCCGGCACCGGGCGAGAGCTGCTGGCGAACAAAGAGGTGCGCGCGGCATACCTGGAGGGCGGCCATGGGTGACGGTTTGGATCTTGCCACGCTGGATTCCGGCGCCTTTCTCCGGTCGGCGGGTTGAGGAAACGGGTTTGGAAGATCTGGTAGGCGTAAGCTTCGGTGTGTTCGTCGGCCTCACCGTCTGCGTGATGGGGTTCGCGGCCTATGCCACCGGTCAGGCGCTTGCCAACACCTGGAAGCCTGCCTGGCACGCGGTGATTTACGCTCTGCTGCTCGGCTTC
>DATIPL010000721.1:0-3528 GCA_035471965.1 Gammaproteobacteria bacterium | reverse complement strand
CTGGGATACACCGGTGTCAGAGCCGATAATCTTCGGCCGTTCCGGTTCGGAACGCTTCCTGGTTTTCGCTTTGAACTCGAGTATCTTTCCGCCGACGGACTCGAACTCGAAGGCATTGCCGCCGGCACAACGACCGAGGGCAAGCTTTACCTTATCCTGTACACGGGAACGCGGTCGCATTACTTCGACAAGCACAAGTCGGATGTCGAGCGGATGCTTCAATCCATACAGATGACCGGCTGATCGTCAGATCCTGGCGTCTCGGCGCCATGATTCAGCCGATGCGGTGGAGCCGGCGTTCGACGGCTTCGGCCCTTTGCAGCAGGCGCCTTGCCCGCGCCACCACCGGTGCGTCCACCATTCTGCCGTCCAGCTCGAACGCGCCCCGGCCTTCGGCTGCCGCCTTCTCGCTGGCGGCGACAATGCGCTTGGATTTCTCCACCTCGAAACGACTGGGCGTAAATGCTTCGTTCAATACCGGCACCGCGCTCGGGTGGATGCAGGACGCTCCTTCGAAACCGAGCGCCCGGGAGCGAAGAGCAATGCGCTCGAGGTTGCCGATGTCCTGATAGGCGGCAATGCTGCCGACCAGACCCAGCGGCATGACGCCGGCGGCGCGGGCCGCAAACAGGCTCAGCTGTTTCGGAATCAGGAGATTGTCCTCGCTGGGCTGCATCCCGGTCTCGGCGGCAAAATCCTCGCTGCCGAGGCTGAGGGCGGCCACGCGCGGGTCGGCGCGCGCCACTTCACGCGCGTTGAGCAGACCTTCCGACGACTCGATGAGGACGAAAAACCGGATCGCGCCCGATTCCATTCCGCGCGCTTGCTCCAGCGCCGCGACTTTCCTCGAGATCTCGACAACCTGCGCCGGCGATTCCGCTTTCGGCAACACCAGCGCCGCCACGCCCGGGATTACCGCCGCGTCGAGATCCGCTTCCGCATCCGGCGCAGCCGAGTTCACGCGCACCAGCACGTCACCGGGACCCGCGCCTGCAATCTTCACTGAACGCTCGAGCGCACCCCGGGCGGTTTCACGTTCGCCTGGTGGCACGCTGTCCTCCAGGTCCAGGATCAGTCCGTCTGCGCCGCGGGTATGGGACTTGTCGATGAAGCGCCGATTGTTCGCCGGCACGTAGAGCAGCGAGCGCCAAACCGGTGGGGCAGCCGCACTCACAGCGTGGCCACCGGGGTTGCCGGCGATCCCACCGCACCGGGCATGCGAAGCGGAGGTGCCGTAAGCAGGAAACGCGATCGATTGCGCGCTTTCAGCGCCGCTGCAAGCTCGGAGAGATACCAGAGCTCTCCCAGGTGCACCCCCAAACGAAACAGGCAGTGGCGATGCAGGGGCAACCGCGACGGACCCCCCTCCGTATCACCGAACCCTCGGGAGTCTTCCACCGCCATGTTGTCGGTGGCAATGATGACGATGCCGCTGTCGCTGATCCACTGGAGCAGCTTCGGGTCGAAGCCGTCGAACACGGCACATGAAGAATGCAGCTTTGCCGCGTCGGGATCGCCGCCCATGCCGAGGATCATGTCGTCCCAGCCGGTATGAAACAGAAACATGTCGCCCGGTTCGACGACCACGCCGTCCTGTTTGAAAACGTCCATCAGCATGGCGTGATTCACGGCCACGCGCTCGTTTCCGAAATGGGCGTGCAGATCCACCAGCACCCCTCGCCCCTGCACCCCGGTTTCCGCCATGTTCTCTATCCCCAAGGCTTTCGCGCCGAGTTCGCCTGAGCCTTCGGCTCCACCGATGTGGTCGTAAGCCCGATAGCCGTTGTAATAAACCGGTTCCGGCTCCCCGTCCCCATCGGCGTCGAACAGCATGCCCACGTGGGCGAAGCTGTCCCACTGGGTGGAATATTGGCTGTACAGGATCACCGCCTCGTCCGAAGTCACGTCCATGCTGCAGGCGCCGTGGTCGCTCCAGATGTAGTTGTAATAGACGCCGCCCTTCTCGTGCACCGGCGTGAACTCGGGGGGGCGCCGTTTCGGATTGACGGTGCTCCCCCCGGGCATGTTCAGGGGAAGACTGAGACAAAAGCTCAATCCTTCTTTGACTTCCGCCGTCCCCTGGAGCACTTTCTCCGGGGTCAGGAGATTCAGGCGTCCGCGCTGGTCATCGGGACCGAAATCGCCCCAGGTGGATCCCGCGGGGCGGTTCACCCAGCGTCGACTCATTGTCGCCCCCTCTGCGCCAAACGGGTTCGTCTTGGCATCGTTCAGCTTCTCCGCGCTTTGATCGTCAGCGCCTCCACCCGGGGATCTTCCACGCTGACGAACTCTCCCTTGAGTTCCGGCGACGGATTCACTCCGACGGCAACGACGGCGCGCGCCACCTCTTCCGGAGACCGAAGCTCGCCTTTCTCGTACGCATCGATGAAGCGCCGGTGCTCGTCCTCGGGCATGCGGCCCTCACCGATTTCCCGAATCGCCGTCTGCATATCGGTTGCCGTCATGCCCGGCGAGAGCGCGACCGCGGTCACTTCCGGATATTCGGCCTGGAGCACTCGATTGAAATGATTCAGCGCGGCTTTCGAGGTGCAGTAGGCCGACCAGCCGCGCACGGCTTTGACCGCCGCTCCGCTGGAAATATTGATGACGCAACCGCGCCGCCGCCTCAGGGATTCGAGAGCACGTTGTGTAAGCAGCACGGGCCCGGCCACGTTGACCATCAGGTTTCGCACCCAGTCATCCGCATCGACCGCGTGCAGCGGCCCCACGGGTTCCAGAACTCCGGCATTGTTGACCAGCACGTCGATACCGCCGAAGCGATCGATCCCGGCCTGGACAATAGCCGCGCAGACCTCCTTATCGCTGACGTCTCCTGCGACGGCGACGACATGTCGGCCGGACGCATCGAGATCCTTTGCCACTGAATTGAGCGCGTCTCCGGAACGCGCATTCAATACCAGGTTTATTTTTCGGGCCGCGGCCTCCCGGGCAATGGCCGCGCCGATACCCCGGGACGCGCCGCTGACGATCATCGATTTTGACATCGGCGCACCTTGGCTCTGCCCGCGGAAACGCGGCGTGGTCTGAACATAAGAAAACGCGCGAAACGCACTTTCATGGCGCTTCGGACTGAATCGCAAGCCCGTCAACCACCTCCACTTCCGGCAGCGTCCGAAACAGCTCCGGGCCGACTTTGATCTTGGCCGCGCGCACGCCCGCGCCGAGTATGACGTATTCAGCCTGCATCACGCGCGCATCGACCCATACCTGGAGCCCCTCGGGCAGGGCAACCGGCGTCACTCCGCCGAGAATCATCCCGGTCATGCGCCGAGTTTCCTCGGCCGAGGCAAAGGACACGCGGCGGGCGCCGAGACGCTTTCTCACCACGCGGTTCACGTCCAGCCTGGAATCCGCAAGCAAAACGCAGGCGACGAAGCGTTCGCCGCCGGTCTTGGCCTTGACCAGGATCGTATTGGCGGAGTTTTGCGCCGGTATGCCGTAATGAGCGCAGAAATCGGCCGTGTCCGCAAGCGCCGGATCGCAGGGCAGGATCTCGTATCTCTCTCC
>DATIPL010000720.1:0-9644 GCA_035471965.1 Gammaproteobacteria bacterium | reverse complement strand
AGTCTGCCGTCGAGCGTGACCGCGGCAGCGTGGTGCAAATGCTCCGGTACCGGCGCGCCGAGACTCCAGCGGTCCATTTGCGGATCGTAGATCTCGAGATTCTGACCACCCCCGAACCCGCCCGCGACATAAATACGCTCGTCTATTGCGGCAACGGACACCTCGGTGCGCGTGGAAAGCATGGTTTTACCCCGGGTCCACTGCGCCGACGCCTCAGCGAATGCAACGCAAAGAGCCATCCCCACCGGCACGATAACGGGAAAACATCGCTTCGACCGATCTTTGCCGGCCAACGACGCCACGCACGACGGTATCGACATCAGTGCTCTACGAGCTCTTTTGCGAGGCGGCTCCATTCCCTCGGCGAAACGCGCGCTACGTATGTGAAGCCGCCCCTGCCGTCGGGTCGAAACACCACGCCTTCCGCTTCGCCCGGATAGACCGGGGTCGAGTCCCTGGCCACATTGCCGTGGGCGACGATCACCGTATTGGTGCCGCGGACAGGTTGCTTCGCGAGACGCGCCCGTGCGGTCTTGACGACGGCCGCACGGCCGCCGAAGTATTCCGCCACCCGCATGTTCATAACGTCGTTTGTTTTCTCAACCTGACCGAGGTCCATGAGACGCGCCGTCTCCACGGTGCGGCAGTAGGGGCTTGCCAATACCTTGCCCACGGGAATGCCAAGCTCGCGGATGGCGTCCCCCACCGCACGGGCGGTTTCCCGGCCTTCGTCCGAGAGCTGGCGAATGCGCTCCGGATCGCAGCTGGTCCAGTCGCCGGCGTCGCGCACCTGGTCGCTCTGGGACCAGTCGGTGGCGGCGTGGCGGAAGTAGATGTTGTAGCCACCCTGGCGAAGGGCGCGAACCAGCGGCTCTCCTGAAAGCCTGTCCGCTTCATCCGCCGACGCTGCCGCAGCAATCAAGAGCAGCGTGAACACGAGAGAAAAAAGAAACCAGGAAAGGCGCTTCTGCATCACGGTCTCAGGCCTCGATCATGGGACAGGCGGATTGATTGAATCTGACCAGTTTGCTTGACCTCAACCCGAATCTTCAATCTTCCGAAATCGCTTACCGGTCCGCGATCAACGCAATGCCCGCCGGCACTCAGACCGGCGCCGGCCGCGTTGTGGGAGAGAGCTCGATAAGCTCGGAGGCCCGGGCGGGCTCCACCGGCTCCGCTCCCAACTCGCGAATGATGCGCACCGCTTTCTCCACCAGGGCCGCGTTGGTGGCGTACTCGCCCCTGGAAAGATACAGATTGTCCTCGAGCCCCACGCGCACGTGACCGCCCAGGGTCACCGCCTGTGCCACCATGGGAAACTCCCAGCGGGAAATCCCGAAGGCCGCCCACACCGCGCCCTCGGGCAATTGATTCCGCATCAGCGTCATCACTTCCGGAGTTGCCGGCGCGGCCCAGGGAATGCCGAGGCAGATCTGGAACATGGGCGGCGGTTCGATATGGCCCTCCTCGATCAGCCGGCGGGCGAAACGGATGTGGCCGAGCTCGAACACTTCCATCTCCGGCTTGACCCCCGCCCCTCTGATGGCGTCGGCCATGACCCGCAGGTGACCCGGCGTATTCATGAACACATGCTCATTGAAGTTGGCCGTACCCACGTCCAGGCTGCAGATGTCCGGGCGCATGTCGAGCACATGACGCACCCGGAGCTCCGGCCGGCGAAGCGTGGTGCCGGGTCCGCCGCGGGTGGGATCATCCTCATCCGGGGCGAAGCGTCCGCCTTCTCCGGTGGTCAGATTGATGAGCACGTCGCTGCCGGAGTCACGGATGCGCTCCACGACCTCGCGGTAAAGAGCAGGATCACCCGAAGCCGCGCCTGTCTCGGGATCACGCACGTGAATGTGCACCACGGCCGCGCCCGCTGAGCGCGCCTCCAGACAGCTGTTGGCGATTTGTTGAGGCGTAACGGGAAAGTCCGGATGGTTATGAAAATTCTGGTGGCTGCCGGTGACCGCGCAGGTCACGATGACTTCCTGGGCCACGTCGGTTTCTCCTCCCGTCAGCAAGTGGAAGTATGATTGCGATCCGTGCTCAGTCGCCGCTAACGCAGTCCGTTGATGTTAACATCTCGGCCGCCCTGCCACTCAGGCCGGCATCGATTGATTGAATCGAAAGGAAAGACCTCATGATCCACGAGCTGCGCATTTATCACTGCATGCCCGGACGGCTGCCGGCGCTCAACAAGCGTTTCGAAACCATCACGCTCAAAATGTGGGAAAAACACGGCATACGTCAGGCGGGATTCTGGACCGTTCTGATCGGTGAGAGCAACCACGACCTTTATTACCTCCTGGAATGGAAGAATCTCGCCGAGCGGGATGAAAAATGGAACGCGTTTCAAAGCGATCCGGACTGGCACGCGGCGCGTGCGGAAACGGAAAAAGACGGTCCGATCGTACGCCACATCACCAACTGCATTCTGAGTCCGACCCCGTATTCCAGGGTGGGGTAGCCGCCATCTTCTCAAGTCAGGCATCGCGACTGAAACGCCGGATTGCCTTTTTCGCGGAAAGGCATCGGCGAGACGTCGTCCTCGTCATAAGAAGAGCACATTTGGAAGGCAGCAGGCAGGTGAACGCACGCGCCGCCGCCGGGCTCGACCGCCCGAACTCTTAACGCCCCCTCCAAACCGGCGCGCGTTTTTCGGCAAACGCGCGCGCGCCCTCGAGCTGATCCTCGCTGGAGTAAAGCCGATCGACCGTCCCGAGTTTTCTCTGGGTAATCAGCTTGATGCCTTGGTGGAACGGCAGGTGCCCGGCCTCACGCACCACTTCTTTGATTGCGGCGAAAACCAGCGGCGGGCCGTCTGCAAGCATCCGCGCCAGCCCGCGGGCGCGCTCGATCAGACGATCTGCGGGCAGCACCTCGTTCACCAGACCCCAGCGCCTGGCTTCTTCGGCCTCCATCCAGCGGCCGGTGAACAGCAGGTCCATAGCCACGTGGTAGGGAATACGCCTGGGCAGCTTCAGGGTCGCCGCGTCCGCGACCGTGCCGGCCTTGATTTCGGGCAGCGAAAATCGGGCGTGCTCTGCGCAAAGGATCAGATCGGTGGACAGCGCGATCTCGAAACCACCGCCGACCGCCATCCCGTTTACCGCGGCGATAACCGGCTTGTTCAGACCAGGTAGCTCCTGAAGTCCGCCGAATCCGCCGACCCCATAGTCGCTATCGGGCGCCTCCCCCGCCGCCGCTGCTTTCAGGTCCCATCCGGCGCTGAAAAACTTATCCCCGGCTCCGGTGATGATGGCGACCCGGAGTTCGTCGTCGTCACGGAAAGCGGCGAATACGTCCCCCATGATGCGGCTGACGCCGGCACTGATGGCGTTGGCCTTGGGACGATCGATGGTGACTTCGAGAATCCGGCCGAAACGTTCGGTCTTAATCGCTTCACTGGGCATGGGGCTTCTCCGAGAAATACCGGTTCAATTCTCAGGCGCTGTCCCTGAGTCGAATAAGCGCATCGGCGGCAACGGCGCCTTCACCGCGCGGGTGCACCATGAGCGGATTGATGTCGAGTTCCTCCAGCGTAGCCAGGTTGTCGATGGCAAAACGCTGCACCGCAAGCACCGCATCGGAAACCGCATCGATATCTGCCGCCGGCCGGCCACGAAATCCTTCCAGCAGCGGCCAGAGGCGCAGGCTTCGAAGCGCATCGACGACATCGCCATGCTCTACCGGAAGCAGCAGCACCGCGCTGTCGCGCAGCACCTCGGCCATAACGCCGCCGGCGCCGATGAGCAGGTGCAGACCGACCACCGGATCCCGGGCAGCGCCAATAATGAGCTCGGCGACCGCATCGCGGACCATCGCCTCCACCAGCACGAACTCGCCCAGCGCCGAGAGCGCGTCGAAGCTTGCGCGCACGGCCTCATCGCCGTGGACGCCGAGCATTACCGCGCCGGCTTCCGTCTTGTGCGAGAGTCCGGCGGAGATCGCTTTCATCGCTACGGGCCCCGCGGCAGCTTGCGCGGCAGCGAGCGCCTGGTCCACGTTTTCACACCGATTGCCTTTGGGGATATGGACGCCCACTTCCGAAAGCCGCCGCTTCGATTCCCATTCACTCAGGGTGCGGATTTCACCGGGCGGACGGGAAGCCACCCGCAGCGGCGCCTTTCCCCCATGCCGGCGTCCGGCGACGGCGGCCGCCTCGATGGCGCTGAGCGCGTCATCGATACCGAACAACGGCGCCACGCCGCGCGCCATCAGCGCAGAGGCGCGGGACTCCGGCATACATTCCGGCAGCGTCGCAATCACCGCCGCCCGCCGGCCGGTATTCTCGGATGCGCGCACGAAGGCATCCACGGCGTCGTCCCAGTAAACCGACTGCCCGATTTCGTCCTTTGGGTAATCGATCACCAGCGCCGTCAGATCGTGATCGTGGCGCATCACCTCGCAATGAGTCTGATGCAGCCGGTCGGGGTGCAGCCAATCGAACATGTGGTAGTCGAAAGGGTTTGATATCGTCACCAGCCGATTGACAGTGGCCGCGATGCGCGCGCGGGTTACATCGTCGAAATCGGGAAGCTCGACGCCCCGCCCCTCGGCGGAATCCGACATCAGCGCGGCCTCACCCCCGGAGCACGAAAGGCTCACCATACGATTTCCCGCGAGCGGTCCGCCGAGGTGCAGCAGCTTGAGCGTTTCCAGAAGCGCCGGAAGCGAATGCACCCGCGCGATCGAAAGGCGCTTGAGTAACGCGTCCACCACGTTATCGGCGCCTGCAAGCGACGCCGTGTGGCTCATGGTCAGGCGCGTGGTCCGTTTCGATCGCCCAACCTTCAGAGCGACCACGGGTACGCCCCGGCTCGAGGCCGCCTCCGCCGCGTCGATAAACCCGGCAACGTCGCCAACGCCTTCGATATGGAGGCCAATCGCGCTGACCCGCTCGTCTTCCAGCAGCGCGTGAATGACTTGAGACATACCGATCCGGGCCTGATTGCCGAGCGCGATCAGATAAGCAAGGGGCAGGGCGCGACGCGTCATGGTGATATTGATGGCCATATTGCTGGACTGCATCACCAGCGCAACGCCGCGGTCGATCCGCCGGCCGCCGTGGGCGTCCGGCCAGAGCAGGGCGCCGTCGAGATAATTGATGAAGCCGTAGCAGTTCGGTCCGAGGATCGGCATGGCGCCGGCGGCTTTTACGAGCTCCGCCTGAAGCGCTGCGCCCTCATGTCCGGTCTCACCGAAGCCCGAGGCAAAAACCACCGCGCCGCCCGCGTTCACTGCGTGGAGCTCTCGTACGATTTGTACGCTTGCCTCGCGATTGACGCCGATGAACGCCGCATCAGGGGGCTCGGGAAGATCCGCGGCGTTGCGCGCACAGGGTCTGCCGGCAATCGCATCCCGCGTCGGGTGCAACGGCCAGATCTTACCGTCGTATCCCATGCCCTCGCACTGCGAAATCACCGCTTCCGCATAGCGGCCGCCGTAGACCGCTACGGACTTGGGTCGAAGCAGACGAGTGAGATCCAAGCGCCGGGAATGCGCCGGGGTCTGCTCTGGCGAGATGCTCACCATGCCTGCTACGAGCCGAGCGGGCGCAGAAGATCGCGACTGATGATGTGGCGTTGGATCTCGCTGGTGCCGTCCCAGATCCGCTCCACCCGGGCATCACGCCACAAGCGCTCCAGGGGCAGATCGTCCATCAGACCCATGCCCCCGTGGATCTGAATCGCCTCATCGGTGACCCGGGCAAGCATTTCGGACGCGTAAAGCTTGGATTGCGCGATCTGGCGGCCGGCGTCCACGCCTGCGTCGAGCCGCCATGCGGCGACAAGCGTCAGCCAGTCGGCGGCGTCGATCTCGGTGATCATGTCGGCGAGCTTGAAGGACACGGCCTGAAAGCGTCCGATGGTCTGCCCGAACTGCTTGCGCTCTGCGGCCCACTTGAGCGCGAGGTCGAAGGCCCGCCTCGCCCGCCCGACGCAGGTTGCGGCCACGGTCAAGCGAGTGGCGAAAAGCCACTCGTTCATCACATCAAAACCGCCGTCGACCTGGCCAAGAACCTGCTCCGCGGGTACGCGGCAGTCGTCGAAGTTCAGAATGCAGTTGTGATAGCCGCGATGGGAAACCGAGCTGTATCCTTCACGGACCTCGAACCCCGGGGTGCCGCGATCCACAAGGAAACAAGTAATGCGTTTCTTTGGTCCGCGCGGGGTCGAATCCTCTCCGGTGGCAGCGAACAGGATGACGAAATCCGCGATGTCCGCGTGACTGATGAAGTGCTTGGTCCCGTTGATAATGAAGTCGTCGCCGTCGCGCCTGGCAAAGGTCTTCATACCCCGAACGTCCGAGCCGGCTTCGGGCTCGGACATAGCGAGGGCGTCCATGCGCTTGCCTTCAACACAGGGGACCAGGTAACGCTCACGCTGCGGCTCGCTGCAGGCCAGCAGAATGTTGGACGGCCTCCCCCACCACACGCTCAGGCCCATGGCCGTGCGCCCGAGCTCGCGCTCGAGCAAGGTGAAGGTCAGATTGTCGAGCCCGCCGCCGCCGAATTCTTCTGGAATATTGGGCGCATAGAAACCGAGCGCCTGTACCTTTGCCTGGATCGCCTTGCCCAGCTCCCGCGGAAGCGCTCCCGTTCTCTCGAGTTCCGCCTCCAGCGGATAGAACTCACGCTCGACAAAGGCTCGCACGGTGTCGACCACCAGCTCCTGCTCATGTGTCAGTGCGAAATCCATGGGCTGCTCCAATGATTTCGACTCGGCCTCGTGCTCATGTCCGCTCCGATCGTCTTGTGTTCTCGAACTCGGTCAAAAGGCTGCCGGCGCCCCAGTCGAGATTTTTCAACCCCTTTATCACTGCCACCAGTCCGTCGTCGCGAATGCGCTCGAGGTCGCGAATCGAACGCCCCGCAGCCTGGGCGTCGGACTGAATCGCGATCTTTTCGATCAAAGCCTGATCGAAATCCGGCACGTCGGTGAGTTTCGTCCACGGCCATTGGAGCGACGGGCCGAACTGCTCTAGAAAATGACGCATGCCCGCCTCGCCTCCCCCCAGGCGATAGACGAGAAAGCTCCCCATCAGCGCCCAGCGGAGACCGGGCCCGTATCGAACGGCGTCGTCAATCTCTTCCACCGTAGCCACGTCGTCGTGCACCAGCCATAAAGCCTCTCGCCAAAGCGCCTCCATCAGCCGATCGGCGATGAAGGCGTCGATCTCCTTGCGTACCCTTAGAGCTTTCATGCCCATGGATCGGTAAAACGCCGCCGCCCGCTCACAGCTTCCCTCGGACGTCTGCTTTCCTGCGCAGATTTCCACCAGCGGCATGAGATAAACGGGATTGAAGGGATGGGCGACTACGAAGCGCTCGGGATTCTGCATGGTCGACTGCAGCTTCGACGGCAACAAGCCCGAGGTGGAAGATGCAATCACCACGTCTTCCCGCGCCGCTCGGCTCGCCTGGGAAAGCAGCTCGATCTTGAGCGCCTCGCGCTCGGGCAGGCTTTCCTGGATGTAGTCCGCAGAGGCGCAGGCTTTCTCCAGCTCCGAAACAACACGCACTGCGCCTTCCCGACTTGCCTTAATGGACGTCAGAGCCCGGTGAGCGCGGCGGGCGTTGGCCAGCACTTCTTCCAGCTTGCCCCCGGCTTGGGGGTCGACGTCGAATACGACCACGTCCATGCCGTTCAGCGCGCAGCGGGCGGCCCAGCCCCCACCGATGACGCCGCCGCCAATGAGACCAACTTTCTTAATCTCGACTGTATCCATGGATTTCCAAACGGCCGTTCAGCGACGAGGAGGACGGGCGATTGGCCGGCTCCGCCTCTCCCGCGGAAGGCGGGGGAGCGTCAGGCAAGGGGCCGCCGTGGAGAGGGAAGGATCCCGGGGGTCGAGGCTGACGCGGGTCCTCGATGCACCGTCACGCTGTCTCATCCAGGCGCTCAACCGCAGTCCGATTCGCTGAGCATGGTTCGCAAGGCTCGACTAATGACGTTTCTTCAGTTTGAGCTTGTCTCGCACTTCGCCCGGGTTCAGGACGCGCACGTTCATCGCCTCTAGAATGATGATTGCGCGCTCCACCAGCTGGGCGTTGGTCGCCTTGACCCCGCGGGAAAGATATAGATTGTCTTCCAGACCGACGCGCACGTTTCCACCGGCAATGCAGGCCATGGCGACGTAGGGAAGCTGCATGCGCCCGATGGAAAAAGCGGAAAACACCGCGCCTTGCGGCAGCGCGTTGACCATCGCCATCAGCGTGGACGGATCGTCCGGCGCGCCGTAGGGAATTCCCATGCAAAGCTGAATCATGACCGGATCGTCGATCAGACCTTCCCTGACCAGCTCGTTGACGAATACCAGATGGCCGGTATCGAATACTTCGAGCTCCGGGCGAACGCCGAGCGCCTTGACTTTCTTCGCCATCGTGCGCAGCGCGTCCGGCGTGTTGAGCATCACGTAGTCGCCGCCAGCGGCGAAGTTCATCGAGCCGCAATCCAGAGTGCAAATCTCGGGCAGTAGCTGCTCGACGTGGGCCAAACGTTCACTCGCCCCGGCAAGATCGGTGCCCTGTGCGCTCAAGGGCAGCGGCGTCTCGCTCCCGCCCAGCACCAGGTCGCCGCCCATGCCGGCGGTGAGATTCAGGACTACGTCCACGTCAGTAGAGCGAATGCGCTCCACCACCTCGCGAAACAGCGCCGGGTCCCGCGCGCCCGCTCCGCTCTCGGGATCGCGAACGTGGATGTGGACGACGGCGGCGCCGGCTCTGGCCGCGTCGACGGCGGATGCGGCGATCTGCTCCGGGGTCACCGGGACGTGGGGACTCCGTCCCGCCGTGTCTCCCGCACCGGTCACCGCGCAGGTGACGAAAACCTCATGGTTCATGTGACCAGCCCCCCTTCAGGCACAGGCTGAAGCTGCAACAATCGTATTGCGGCGGGTCGACGGAAATGCGACGATTTTTGCCCATGACTATACGATTTTCGTCCGGCTCTCCCCCCGAGAACTTCGCTTTCCTGCTCCTTCCGAGGTTCAGCAATCACTGTCTCGCCAACGCCCTGGAGCCGCTTCGTGCCGCCAACGCGCTCAGCGGTCGCTCGCTCTACCGCTGGCGGCTGGTGTCGCTGGATCGCGACGCCGTGGCCAGTTCCAGCGGGCTCGAAATCCACACCGGGCAAAGACTCGCGGACCTGCACGACGCCGACGTATTGTTCGTGCTCCAAAGCTACGACTACCGTCGACAGACGACGCCCGAACTCTACACGCTGCTGAAGAGAAAGGCGCGAGAAATCAGCGCAATCGGCGGCCTCGACACGGGCAGTTACCTGTTGGCCCGCGCCGGTTTGCTCGATGGCTATCGCGCCACCATTCACTGGCAGGAACTCGATGCCTTCGAGGAAGAGTTTCCGCGAGTGAAAGTCGTTTCCGACCGCTTCGTCATCGACCGCAACCGGATTACGTCGGGCGGCGCGACCACTGCGCTGGATCTGATGCTGCACTTCATTGGCGAGCGCCATGGCGAGGCCTTGAGGCTGGATGTCTGTGGTCTGTTTATCTACGACCATCCGCATGCCGGAGCCGATCCGCAGCGCGCGCTGCACATCGTGCCCGTTCATGGAAACGCGCCGGCGGTGGCAAACGCCATCAGCATCATGGAAGCCAATCTGGAAGAGCCGCTCGCC
>DATIPL010000719.1:0-2146 GCA_035471965.1 Gammaproteobacteria bacterium | reverse complement strand
TTCACCGCAACCGCACCCATGGGCTGATTGCCGTTGGTGAGCGCCTTGGCCATTGTCATGATGTCCGGCTTGACGTCGAAGGCCTGTGCGGCAAACGGGGTACCCATCCGTCCAAAGCCGCAGATCACTTCGTCGAACACCAGCAGGATTCCGTAGGCGTCGCAAATCTCCCGAATGCGTTCCAGATAGCCTATTGGCGGCACCAGCACACCGGTGGATCCGGCGATCGGCTCGATGAAACAGGCCGCCACCGTATCCGGGCCGTAAGTGGTGACGATGCGCTCCAAATCGCCTGCGAGCTCTTTGCCGTGCTCCGGCTGACCTTTGGTGAAGCAGTTCTCCGGCAGCCAGGTGTGGCGCATATGGGCAACGCCGGCCATGCCCACGCCGAAAGCCTCGCGGTTCTTCACCAGCCCTGCGAGCGAGGTGCCTCCGATATTGACGCCGTGATAGGCGCGCTCCCGGGAAACGAAGCGCATGCGCGTGCCCTCGCCCCGGGCGCGGTGGTAGGCGAGCGCGATCTTGATCGCCGTCTCCACCGCCTCGGAGCCGGAGTTGCCGAAGAACACCCGATCGATGCCTTCCGGGGTGAGCTGTGCCACCCGGCGCGCCAGCTCGAACTGCGGCGGATGGCCGCCCTGGAACGGCGGGCCGTAATCCAGCTCCAGCAGCTGGTTGTAGACTGCCTCGGCGATTTCCTTGCGACCGTGCCCGGCCGCGACGCAGAACAACCCCGAAGAGCCGTCGATGACCTGATTACCGTGGTGGTTCCAGTAAAAGACGCCTTCTCCGCGGACGAACAGGCGAGGGTGCGCCTTGAAATCGCGGTTGGCGGTGAACGGCATCCAGTAGTATTCGAGAGTGTTGGTTGCGTATTTCATGTCGATTCCGTGAAATCTGAACTCAAGGGAAGTGCCGGAAAGCCCGGAAATTACTCGCCTGCGGGAGATCTGGCTCCATCGCAAAGCGGATTCGGGCCCCGGTTGTACCCATCTCGGCTACACAATAGACTCAACTTCATCCACCGACCTAGTGTCAGTTCGGGTCATCCCATTAGACCAGCCCATGCGGGACCAGTTGTTCCACCTTTCTGCCGAAAGCGGCGGCAGCCTGCAGAGCCAGGTCCGGGAGATGATGGTGAGAGCGATCCTCGACGGACACATACCCGGCGGCAGCGCGGTGCCCTCCTGTCGTCAGCTCGCCAGGCAGCTCGGCGTGGCGAGAAACACCGTGGTGCTCGCCTATCAGCGCCTGGTGGATGAAGGCTATCTCAACTCGCGTGAACGCAGCGGCTATTACGTCAACGAGGATATTCTCGGCGGGCGGGTCGAAACCGTCGAGGAACCGGAAAGCGAGGACATTTTCGGCCCCGCCTGGGATTCACGCCTCAAGTCCGCGCCAAGCCGCCAGCGCAACATCGTAAAACCGGACGACTGGCAGTCGTACCCTTACCCGTTCATTTATGGGCAGTTCGACCTGGCGCTTTTTCCGCTCTCCGAGTGGCGCGAGTGCAGCCGCCGGGCGCTTACCGTGAGCGCGGTGAAGAGTTGGGCCAGCGACAGCATCGACTGCGACGATCCGGATCTGATCGAGCAGCTGCACACTCGGGTATTGCCGAGACGCGGGGTATGGGCTTCCGCCGACGAGATTCTGGTGACCGTCGGCGCGCAGCACGCCATCTACCTGATTGCTTGCCTGCTGCTGGACCCGGGGACTGCAGTGGGCATGGAGGATCCCGGCTACCCTGACGCGCGCAATATCTTTTTGATGAAGACGGAAAAGGTCCTTCGGCTGCCCGTAGACAACGAGGGGCTGGAGATCAACGACAGGCTCGGCATGTGCGATTACGTGTACACCACGCCGAGCCATCAGCATCCGACCACCGTGACGCTCTCGCTCCGGCGCCGTCAGGAACTTCTGACCCGTGCGGTGAACGATGATTTCGTCATCATCGAGGACGACTACGAGAGCGAAACGAACTACGTCGGACAACCGACGCCGGCGCTGAAAAGTCTCGACCACAACGACCGCGTGATCTACGTGGGAAGCCTTTCGAAAACCATCGCGCCCGGTCTCCGGCTCGGGTTCATGGTTGGCCCCAAAGCGCTCGTCCGCGAAGCGCGCGCGTTGCGCCGCCTCATGCTCA
>DATIPL010000718.1:0-3231 GCA_035471965.1 Gammaproteobacteria bacterium | reverse complement strand
AAAAGCGATGCGCCTCGATCCGCGCCGCCCGGGCGCCTATCTGTATGTGCTCGGCATGAGCCGGTTCGGCCTGGGGCAATACGATCGTGCGGTGACGGCGCTGCAGCGCGCCCACGAAAGTAATCCCGAGAACCGAGTTCTATACGTGCCGCTGGCTGCCGCATTCGCCAGCGCCGGGCGGCTCGATGACGCCCGGAGTGCTTTGAAGCGGTACACGGACGTGTGGGCGTCTTTCACCACGACCGTCGACAGCATCATGGGCTGGTGGCCTTTTCATCGGGAGCGCGATATCCGGCATTTCGGCGGGGCGCTGGTTCGAGCCGGGCTCTGCTGCGCGGAGCACCTGGAGGAGTACATCGAGCGCGTGCGCGACGGCGGCACCTTGCAGTAGCGGAATGTCCGGCTGCGGTCGTCCCCTCTGTACGCCACCGGATTTTCAGGACCGGGTCGTGTTCCATGCGGGGGGCCGTAAGTGAGCAGTGAGGGTGGCCGGCGTACGCCTCGTCCTGGATTGACCGGGATCAATGCGCCCAAAGCGTGTGAAGCGTATGCGTATCTATGTACCCTTGAGACGGGTGGCCCGGAAGATGCGCGTCCGCGCGGAGGCGGAACATGCCTGTCCATCTACTGCCGCGAGAAGTTTCTGCTGACCTCGAGGGCTTCAGATCGGTACTGGTCGTCTCGTGTCCCGTTTGCCCGCCGATGTGCCTGGCGATGGAGCGGAAGTCGCCCTTCATCGAGCTCTTCAAGAGGGGCCTCAGGACGGGCGCTTTCGAGGACTACATCCAATCGATTCGTGAACCCCTGGAAAAACGGGGCGTTCGAACCGGCGTGTACTCCATTTACACGCCGTGTCCGATGATGTGCCTCTGGACGACGTCCCAGCAGAACCGACTTCGGAAACGCGCCGGCAACTATGAGGCGGTGCTCGTATTGGGATGTGACTCTGCAACCTATACAGCGCAGCGAGCCCTCGAGAGTACCGACTGCCAGGTCATACAGGGCATGCGGATGATGGGTGCCGCGAACGCGACGGTGAAGGTCCGGTTTCCCTTGACGGTCGACCTCGAGATGCACCCGCTGCCGGGAAACGGCAGCGCGGGACGGCAGAAGCCCGACGCGGGCGGCAGCAAAGCGATCAAGAAGAGAGCGCCGTGATCGGGAACGGGGCCTCGGCCTGAAGGAGGAATGGGAGCATGATGCAAGACATGATGAAAGAGTGTTGTACCGCCGACGGCAAGCCGGATTTCGATAAAATGAAGCGCTTCATGCAGGGCTGCGGCAAGCAAGGATTCAGCGAGGACGAAATCGCAATGATGAAGCGGTTCTGCGGCGGAGAAGGGATGCCGGATCCCGCGAAGATGGAGCAGCTGATGAAGAGGTGTGGATGTCGAACGGACTGAGTGGGCGAAACGAAGACCGAGCCGGACGCCGACAGGCTGGCGATCCGCCACATCGACAGGGGAGGTGGAGCCATGTGCTTCTTTTTCAGCTTTCTGCCCGCCACGATCTGGGTCGTGCTGGGCTACTTTATTCTGTTCTCGTCCACCAAGAGTGAAGGCGGGATTCGAACTTTCGGCCGGGTGCTGGCCATCTGGGTGTTCGTCATTGCCGCGTTTCTCCCGGTGATGGGCGCGTATGTCACCTTCTCCGGCCTTTGTCCGATCGAAGCCATGCTTCAGACGATGCAGTCGGGCTGAGCAGTCGATCGGCGTGAACCGCTGCGTTCGGCATCGCGCCTGGCGCCTGCCACTGCCCGGGCAGTCGCGAACGTCGCGCAAGGGTTCTTGCCGCGTCTCGGATCTCTTTCGTTTCCTGTGCCCTTCGCAGCATCGATACTACCGGTTGCTTTTTTTGGTCAACGAGTCGACTCCAGACCGCAATTCGTCGCCAAAGCGCCGCCCGGCGATAAGCCGGGCAAGCGAGCGGAAGAGCAGATGCCGCGGACGGGTCACAGGGACGGTTCTCAGCGTGAGGGGCTCGTTTCGCACCGAGGTCTGGCTGCGGACGCATCCCGAGCTCCGTCGCACGGAGCGCATACGCCTGCTGATGGATCATCTCGTTCATTCTTTTAGAGAAGAGTCTCGACTCGAAGGTGTCGCGTCCGTCTTTCAGGCACGGTATTTCCTTTTTCTCTTGTGGAGTGGAACGGAGACATTCAGCATTCGCAGGCCGTCGAGGCCGAGTGGGCCTGACTGCGGATACTCCGCAAGGCAGTTACGGCGCAATACGCTTCGCTGTTGCGCCCTACATCCAACTACACTATTGCGCCCTACACCTCACCCGGACTCCGAAGCCGGCTGACATCCGTTTTCGTCATGCCCGCGAAAGCGGGCATCCAGTAAACAATCTCTTCTTCCTTCGATGCCAGAGAAATGCAGGCCGCACCCTGCGCACCGATCATCTGACTTCCTTCACTCGACTCCAGGCCTGACGTCCGCCCCCGCCCAATCCGGCAGGAAACCCAGCACCCGCACGTTCCCGGGCATGGCGGGATTGAACAGCCGATTGTGCCAATACGTCAGCTGATATCCGCCTTCGTCTTCATCCAGCTCCCTCACCCCGCACTCCAATCGATACACCTGCCCGTACTGCTCGAACGAAAGCAGGCAGCGCCTCTCATCAATCAAGCGCTCACTCAACTCCGACTCGGGCCCGAACAACGCCGTCATCACCTGCGAGAACGTCTCTGGTTTCTGGTAGTAATCCGCCTGCAGATATTCGAGGGCCGCGTCGTACCGATCCGCCGGATCATGCGTCCGCTCCGCCATGAACCGGAACCGCGCCGCCGGCGCCTCCTGCTCGCTCTTGACGATCAGCACCACGATCCGCCCGAGCGATTCCGCGCCGTTCCCCACGAACACTTCCGGCCGCATCCCGCTGCTCGGCCGCCCGCCGTCCCGGCGCACCGCATGCTGCCGGATCCGGCACTGCCAGCCGAGAAACGCCCGTGCCAGACGCTCAGGAGATTCCGCGACACCGGCCATCGTATGGACTCAGACAGACAAGCAGGCGGGGGTTCGTATTTCCAGAATCCGGAAAAACGGCCGGGCACGGATTACCCTTTGCGATCGTCTCCACGAAGCTCGTCCCTGCGAAAGCGGGGGGCAGGGATCGACTCGACAACAGGCTTCCGTCGTGCCCTATTCCTTCAGCCGCTCCCGCCCTTTCAGAATCAGCAGATCCGCCAGCGGCCAGCCCCCTTTCCCCGTCTTGGGATTCAAGGTGCTC
>DATIPL010000717.1:0-8339 GCA_035471965.1 Gammaproteobacteria bacterium | reverse complement strand
CGACCCGCGGGACCTCGAATGCGTCCGCATCGTCAATCCGGCGCCGCGGCTTTCGCCGCGCGGTACGCGGATTCGAGTCACCGGACCTCAGGCGTGAGATCGCGACGTTTGCGCGTCCCGGGCCGGCGGAAAATTCTTGATTTCACTCGCTTCCATACCCACGTCTGCGTAGCTAGACTCGAATGCACGGATTACATTTCCCTGGACTTCTGAACCCAGGGCTTTACGGAGAACCGGCGCCATGTACGTGCGCCATCCAGTCTGGATTCAGCGGGTCCGAAAGCCGGGCGCCGAGGCCTTTGCGATCCTTTTTGCCCTCGAATCCCTGGCCCGCGCGCTGCTCGCCACCGTCATCCCGCTGCAGATCTTCGCACTCTTAGGCGACGCCTGGTCGGTGAGCCTGGTGTTTTTCATCGTCAGCCTGGTCAGCCTGTGTGGAACCTTTGCGGTTCCATGGCTGGTGCGAAAAACCGCGCGGCGTTTTGTCTACAGCGGCGGCGTGGCGCTGCTCGGTATCGCCCCGCTGCTGCTCGCCATGGACGGGCTCGGGGTGCAGATGGCCGGAATGATGATCCGGGTGCTGGCCGTGGTCAGCATGACCGTATGCCTCAATCTCTACATCATGGACACCATTGCGCGCCGGGATCTCGGCCGCTCAGAGCCCATGCGGGTGTTCTACTCCGCCGGCGCCTGGACCTTAGGGCCCGCTCTCGGCGTTTATCTCGGCCTCAATGTCTCACCAATGGCGCCCTACGTCGCCAGCATGGCGTGCGCCCTGGTGTTGCTCGGCTACTTCTGGTATCTGCGCACTCACGACAGCCCGGCGCTGACTCAGCCCGCGGGTCCGACGCCCGGGCCAGTGCACAACATTCGCCGCTATTTCGCCAGGCCGCGGCTCGCTCTCGCCTGGTTCATCTCGGTCGCCCGCAATGCCTGGTGGTCGCTGTTCTTCATCTACGCCCCCATCTATGCGGTACAGTCCGGACTCGGTGAGTTCGCCGGCGGGCTTATCGTCTCCATCGGCATGGGATTCCTCTTCAGCATGCCGCTCTGGGGCACGTTGCTTCGCCGCATCGGCATGCGCGCGCTGCTGATCTACGGATTCGCCGCCTCCGGCGTATCCACCGCCCTGGTTGCCGCATTCGCCGATCTTCCCGCGCTTGCGGTGCCGATGCTGCTTGCCGCGGCCCTGGCGATGGTGTCGCTGGACGCCATCGGCAACATGCCCTTCATGCTTGCGGTGAAGCCCAGGGAGCGGCCGGAAATGACCACCGTCTACTCCACCTACCGCGACGCCGCCGAAATCCTGCCGCCCGGCATTTTCTCCGCGGTGCTCAAGCTGTTCGAGCTGCCGGCGGTGTTCGTCGCCGGCGGCATCGCCATGGTCGCCGCCGCCTGGATGTCGCGGCGACTTCACCCGCGGCTGGGTCTGCCGAAACGAAAGCCGGGGTCAGTCGCCGTAGGGTCTTTGGCCACCGGCCGCTAGAAATCTCCCCAACCTACGCCCGCGCCGTTGCTGTCATTTCCCAAGGCGTGGGCGGAAGCTCCTTCCCGCGACATCCCCGCGAAAGCGGGGAACCAGTAAACAATTCCCGTCGTTCTGCTCCCGCCCGGACAAATTACCGTCCCCCTCCAGTTTCCAAGGCCCGGCCTGCTCCTTGACGCCTCCCCGGGCTCGGCTCTAGACTGCCCCGCAACTCATCGAGACCGGCTGAGGGACTGGCCCTTTGAAGCCGGGGCAACCGTCGGAGCTAACCCCTTCGAAATGGTGCCAACTCCTGCGGAGCCGCGCTTGAAATGCAGCGCGGCTCACCGAGAGATGAGAAGCCGCGTAGCAACCGCGCCGGAACCCCGGCGGTCAGGTGAAGGGCGCGGCACTCTGACCTTACGGTTCTTCGCAGGGTTTCCGATGGGGAAGCCAACCCACGAATGGGAACTGACGGAGAACTGCAATGACCCATCGAGCTTCCTCACGAACCCGCGCCGTGCGCGCCGGAATTGCGTCCGAGACGCAGTACGGTGCAGTCGTTCCACCGCTGCACCTGTCTTCCAACTTCACCTTTGCCGATCTGGGCCGGCCGCGCGCCTACGACTACACGCGCTCGGCCAACCCGACCCGCGACCAGCTGGGCACGGCTCTGGCCGAGCTCGAAGGCGGCGCGGGCGCGGTGGTCACCGGCAGCGGCATGTCCGCGATCCACCTGGTGACCCAGCTGCTCAGTCCCGGCGATCTGCTGATCGCGCCCCACGACTGCTACGGCGGCAGCAACCGCCTGTTCAACGCGCTGGCGGAGAAAAACTGCATTCGCGTGCGCTTCGTCGACCAGACCGACCCCCTGGCGCTTGAAAAAGCCTTCGACGACAACCCGTCGCTGCTGTGGGTGGAGACGCCGAGCAATCCGCTGCTGCGCATCGTCGACATCGAGGCCGCGGCGCGTCTCTGCCGCGAGCACAACGCGCTGCTGGCGGTGGACAACACCTTCCTCTCGCCGGGATGGCAGCAGCCCATCCCTCTCGGCGCCGATCTGGTGGTGCACTCCACCACCAAGTACCTGAACGGCCACAGCGACGTGGTGGGCGGCGTCGCCATCGCCAGGGACGCACCGCTGGCCGAGCAGCTCACCTGGTGGGGCAACTGCCTAGGGATCACCGGCGCACCCTTCGACAGCTATTTGACGTTGCGCGGCGTGCGGACCTTGAGCGCCCGGCTTCGAGTGCACGAGGAAAACGCCCACGCCGTGGTCGACGGGCTGCTCGAGCACCGGGCGGTGAAGCAGGTGCACTATCCAGGGCTCAAGGATCATCCCGGCCACGAAATTGCCAAGAAGCAGCAGTCGGGCTTCGGCGCCATGGTGAGCTTTCGCATTGAGGGGGGCCTTGAAAGCGTGAAGACGTTCATCGGAACCCTGGAACACTTCTCACTGGCCGAATCCCTGGGCGGGGTGGAGAGCCTGGTGGCGCACCCGGCGACCATGACCCACAAGTCCATGAGCGACGAAGCCAAGGCGCGCGCCGGCATCGACGACGATTTGATCCGGCTTTCGGTAGGGATCGAGGACGCGGACGATTTGATCGCCGACCTGAAGCGCGCACTCGACACCACGCTTGCGGTGAAGAAGACGCGCGCGCTGACGGTCGCGGCATAAAGTCATTCAGAAACCAGGGTTCGAGCGGCCGGCGTCTACGGCCGCTCGGAGCGTGATTCAGCCCGCGATTTTCTCCTGCTCGCGCTCGGCGTGATCGGCCAGGTTCATTTCCTTCGCCGCTTCGAGCAAATACTCCCGGAAGACCGGGCTGACGCCGTCCGCCTCTCCGGGCAACTCGAGCGCTTCCGGGGCGAGCTCCAGCTCGTTGTGGTCGAGCCAGTCCAGATATCGCTGTACCAATGCGCCTTCTCCGCCATCCACCGGAGATGGCGGAAGCAGCCCGAACGCCTTCTTAGGATACCCGCAAGTGCGCGCCCAACTGGTTTCGAGTTCTATCCGCTGAGAGCTCACGGCCGGCTAACGGTACGGACGACCCAGGTTTCATCAGCCATCTGGAATCTCCGCCTCGACCAGGTTTGCCAGAAGGGCAAGAGACTCTTGCCAGCCGAGATAGCAAGCTTCAGGCGGGATCATATCGGGAACCCCTTCTTGGGTGATGTTTACCTCGGTCCCACAGGACACCTTATCGAAGGTAATAGTCACCTGCATCGCACCGGGTAGATTCGGATCGTCAAACCTGTCGCTGTAGCGAATTCGTTCGTGTGGCACCAAATCCAGATACTCCCCGCCGAAGGAGTGGCTTTTTCCTGTGGTGAAGTTCGTGAACGACATTTTGTAGGAACCACCCACGCGGGCGTCCGTGTGGTGAACCTTGCCGGTGAATCCGTTTGGAGGGACCCATTTGACCATTGCATCCGGATCGAGGAACGCCCGATAGATCCGCTCGGGTGCAGCCCGGAAGACACGGTGAAGCCGGATGGTGCTGGGCATAATTGGCTCTCCTATCGATGGCAAGCGCCGGGAATGGCCCTCTGTAGTCGAACGGGCAGGCTCGATTACGACAGCGCCTTCGGCGCCTGACGCGTCGGCTCAGCCGCGCGGGTACCGCGTCTGCTGCAGCCGAAGGTTAGATAACCCGGCGAGAAATGACGGATCAGATGTCGGCGACCATTCACCCAGGAAGTCTCGTGTAATATGTAATGACCTCTGATCGCACGCCGCCGGAGCCAACCTTAATCAAGCCGCTGCCCTTGATTCCGGTCCCGGGAATGGCCCACCAACACCACGCAGTGAGCACGCCCCCTCCTTCTTGAGTAACAACCTCGGAGAGTTCCATAAACGGATCTGGAAGGCTGCCGCCGCAGAGAGATCGTACGGTTTCCTTCATTCCGGACAGATAATCGGCAAGATTGCTCTTCGGGATCGTGCCGGCATTAGGATCATCGAATGTGAAGTCATCCGTTACGGCACGCAAGATTGTCTCCGCATCTCCTTTTGTCCAGCCTTCTGCGTAGACGCCAAGGTGGTCAGCTGCGCCCATTTCTCTTCCTCCTTCTGTCATTCAACGGCCAAGCTCAGCGGCGCGGACGAAGCGACCAGAAAAGCAGCCCGCGTCTATCCGCGTCCGCAGAAGCGCCTTGCTGAGGTATCCCCACGAACTACGACGACAAGGCGAGGGAATACAGTTGCTTAGGGGATCGACGTGCATGCTGCCGTCTGATCGAATGGGTGTCGCGACACAACCATCGGGATCAGAGAGGACAGCAGGCACACGAACAGGTTCTTGGAATCTTGACTCGAACGCAACTCCGTAATCGGACATCGTGCCCGTACGCGTGCGCTCGTGAGGGTCGTCGACGCGCTTCTCAGAGGCGGGAAGCTCGCCCCGACCCGTCCGGGCCACCATCGTGACGGCACTGCGTTCGTGAAGCACCCCATCAAGGCGATAGACCGGTTGCCGGGCAATCGACATCTTCACGCGGAGCGAGCAGGCGTTTACCGAGCGCTGGCTCGAGGAGTACAAAATCATCCGCCCCACGAATCACTCGGAGACACTCCCCGATCGAGTTTTTGAACAACCGTGAGGAAACGGAGGAAAGGGGGAGAGTATACCTAATTCGCCAACACCGCTTATCTCGCAGAAGGCCTGGATCGAGTCGTGCCGCTCGAATTCCGATAGTTTCCCGTTTGCACCTGACTGGCGCGAGAAAAAAACCCTTGAGACATTGAGAAAAACCGGTGCCCTGCCGCCGGGATCCGGGATCGCGTTACACACCGGACGGCGGATCAGAACAGCAGGTTCGGCAGCGCGAGCGAAATATCTTCGATGTACGTCACCAGCACCAGGAATGTGAGCAGCACCGCGAGCCACGGCAGCGCCGCCCGCACGACTTCCCCGATGGACATCTTGGTGATGCCCGCGGTGACGAATAAATTGAGCCCAATGGGCGGCGTCACCATACCGATCTCCAGGTTCACCACCATGATGATGCCGAGGTGCACCGGGTCGATGCCGAGCTGGGTCGCGATGGGGAACAGGATCGGCGCGAGGATCAGGATGATTCCCGTCGGCTCCATGAAGGCGCCCGCCGCGAGCAGCAGGATGTTCACCACGATCAGGAAGCCCCACGCCGGCATGCCCCAGGCGATGATCTGCTCGGCGATCGCCTGGGGAATGCGTTCGGTGGTCAGCACGTGGGCGAAGAGCAGCGCGTTGGCGATGATGAACATCAGCATCACCGTCACCTTGGAGGCTTCCACCAGCACCCCGGGCACGTTCTTCATGCCGATGTCCCGGTAGACGAACACCGCGATGAGGAACGCGTACACAGCGGCGACCGCCGCCGCTTCCGTCGGCGTGAAGATGCCGCCGTAGATGCCGCCGAGAATGATGACAATCAGCATCAGGCCCCAGATCGAGTCGCGTCCGGCAACCAGGATCTCTTTAATCGAGGCGCGCGGCTGGCGCGGCAGGTCCTTCCGCTGGGCCAGCACGTAGATTGCCACCATCAGCATCAGTCCCAGCACAATCCCTGGAATGACGCCCGCCATGAACAGCTTGCCCACCGAGGTCTCGGTGGCGGCGCCGTAAACCACCATCACGATGGAGGGTGGGATCAGGATACCGAGGGTGCCGGCGTTGCAGACCACGCCCGCGGCGAAGGGTTTCGGATAGCCGGCGCGCACCATTCCCGCGATCACGATCGAACCCACCGCGACCACGGTGGCGGGTGAGGAGCCCGAGACCGCGGCGAACAGCATGCAGGCGAGGACCGAGGCGATCGCCAGCCCGCCGCGCAGGTGCCCGACGCAATCGATGGCGAAACGGATCATGCGCCGGGCGACCCCGCCGGTGGTCATGAAGGCGCCGGAGAGGATGAAAAACGGAATCGCCAGCAGGGTGAAGTGCTCCGAGGTTTCGTACAGCTTGAGCGCCAGCGAGGCGAGGGAGTCCTGGCCGAAGAACAGGATGGTGAGCAGCGAAGAGAGACCGAGCGCGACCGCCACCGGCATGCCGATGAGCATGAAAATGAATAGAAGAATGAACAGCGCGGCGGTGGTCATTCGCGTCCCTCCGGCGGCGGCTCTTCTTCAACCCGGTGCTTCAAGGCGTCCTCCACCTCGTCGCCGAGCAGGTGCGCCTCCTTACCTGCAAGGATCCGATAAAGCACCTGAGCAAAGCGGAAGAACAGCAGCGCAAATCCGACCGGCAGCACCAGGCGCGGCACCCATTGGGGAATCGGAATGTCCTGCGCCAGGATGCCGATCTGGTACATCTTCGCGACGTAGACCCAGCCGCCGACGAACACGATGCCCGCATAGACCAGGCACAGGCTGGCGGCAACGGCGCCGACCACTCGTGCCCGCTCGGGCGACAGCGTCTTGACCAGCGCATCGACACCGATGTGCGAGCCGACGCGCACGCCGTATGAGATGCCGATGAAGATCAGCCCCCCGAACAGGAAAGTGACCAGCTCCAGCGCCCAGACGAAGCTGTAGTTGAAGACATAGCGCGCCACCACCTGCATGAAGGTGATGAGCGTCATCACGGTCAGGAGGAAGGCGATCAGGCCTTCCTCCAGCCGGTTTATCCAGCGTGTTATCACGGCGTCTCCCCAAACGCCATTTGCGGTGCCGCCGAAGCGTCTTCTAGTTGGACTTGAGCGCGGCCTGGATCAGATCGGCGCCGATATCGGACTCGAACTTATTCCACACCGGCTGCATCGCTTGCCGCCAGGCGGCGACGTCTTCCTTGCTGAGCTCGTATACCTTGGCTTTGTTTGCTTCGATGATGCGCTGGCGGTCGCGCTCGTTGAGCTCCTCGGCGAGCTTGTTGGCGTGCCGGGTCGCCACGTCCATGGCCTTCGCGAGACCCTCCCGCACGTCGGCCGGAAGCTTGTCCCACCATCCGGAATTGGTGATCACCATGTAGTCGATGACACCGTGGTTGGTCTGGGCAATGGTCTTCTGCACTTCGTAGAACTTCTGCGAGTAGATGTTCGACCAGGTGTTTTCCTGACCGTCCACGACGCCGGTCTGCAGCGCCTGGTAGACCTCGCTGAACGACATCTTCTGCGGGTTGGCGTTGAGGGCGCGGAACTGCGCCTCGAGCACGTCGGATGCCTGGATCCGGAACTTGAGCCCTTTCACGTCCTCGGGCCGCGCGAGCTTTTCCCTGTTGCTTGAAAGCTGCTTCATGCCGTTGTGCCAGTAGGCCAGGCCCTGGAGGCCCTTCTTTTTCATCGAATTAAGCAGCGCCTGGCCCTCCGGACCCTGCTGGAACCGGTCGACCGCCTGGATATCGCTGAAAAGGAACGGCAGATCGAACACCTGAAGCTGTTTGGTGTAGCGATCGAACTTCGAAAGCGAAGGCGCGATGAACTGCACGTCCCCCAGAAGCACCGCTTCCATTTCCTTGGCGTCACCGAACAGCTGCGAGCTCGGGAACACCTGCACCTCGACCTTGCCCGGGAGCAGCTTCTCGGCCTCTTCCTTGAACTTGAGCGCGCCCTGACCTTTGGGCGTGGCCTCGGCCACAACGTGGCTGAACTTGACGACGATGGGTGCCGCGGTTACGGCCGTGGCGAACGCGAAGACGATGGCGCCGATCAGCGCGGTAACTGTTCTCATGGGAGGGTCTCCTCTTTGATTTTGTTGAAACCCGGGACGGGTGGATCCTCAATCGGGCGGAAGGTTCAAGGCCCGACGGGTATCTGTGACATCAATTGGACCAGAACGATTGCGCCAGGGCAACATTTCTGACGCCTGCGAGATGGTCCCTTACCCTACCTGTACCGAGACAAATCCCCGGCAACCACGGCGACGGCCTCGGCCACCGTAACGGTCCGCGCG
>DATIPL010000716.1:0-2435 GCA_035471965.1 Gammaproteobacteria bacterium | reverse complement strand
GTCGGGCAGAATACATCGATCAGCGCTGCGAATTTTGGAGCCCGTCTTGGCCGGTTTGGATCTGCTGTTTCGTGGGCTGTGGAATGTGGATTGGCGCATGCTATTTCATCGCAACCAGAATGTTTTAGCGACTAATGTAATGGCCCGGCGTAGCCGGTATCGGGTCTTTCTTTTTCCACTGTTCGACTGAGGCACCTGGCGCTCGAGCTACAGGCGCACGTCCGTGCCCGGCCCAGACCGGAGGCCGCCAGAAGCCTGTGGAGCCGCCTAGGGTCTTTCGGTATTCTCCCGAGTGCCATGCTGCGTTCCCTCGTTCCTCGAGCTTCGCGCCTGAGGACCCCCGCCAATCGCCGGGGTCTGGCCCTGATCAGCGTGCTCTGGGTCCTCACGCTCTTGTCGCTGATCGCCGCGAGCTTCATGCGCTCGACCCGCACGGAGACCAACCTGGCCTACAATTTCTCGGAGCAGGCCAGGGCCGAGGCCATGGCGGATGCCGGCGTCCACCAGGCAATTTTCGCGATCCTACAGGATACCGGCACGACCCCCGTCAACGCGGGTGCGAGGACCTTCTTCGAACTTATGCCTGGTTTCGAGTCGGCGGTTACGAGCCGCGGGGACGTCCCGGAGGCCCCAGCAGAGCCGGCCGCCATCGAATACCTGCCGTTCGACGGTATCCCGTTACAGTGGCGCTTCGGTGGCGGCAGGGTGATCATCAGCCTCCAGGACGAGACCGCGAAGATCGACCTGAACCACGCTGATCCCCAGTTGCTCCGCAGTCTCTTCATGGTGGTCGGAGTGGGACAGGATGAAGCCACCGCTCTGGCCGATGCGGTGGTCGATTTCCGCGACCCGGACGACGCCACGCAGCTCAACGGTGCCGAAGATGATGACTACTCGGCCGCGGGTCTCGTCTGGGACGCCAAGGACGCGCCCTTCGTGGCCATCGACGAACTGCAACAGGTCCTCGGCATGACCCCAGAGCTCTACCGCACGGTCTTCCCGGCGCTCACGGTGCATGCCGGCCGGCCTCAGATCACGGAAGTGAACGCGCCGCTCCTGGTTCGAGCAGCTATTCGCGGTCTCACCGATCCGGACGGAGCAGCGGCTATGCTCGCGGAGGCCGATATGCCGGGAAACGGCGCGAGTCCCGGAATGCAGCTCCAGGAGGAAGCGCTCGCACGCGCCCAACGGGCTGCCGCCGGACGAACCAATACCGTCGGCATCCGCTCGGAAGCGGTTACAGAGTCCGGCGCGCGCTTCGTGCGGGAAGCAGTGGTCAGGCTGATCAGCGATGGCTCGACGCCATTCCGCATCGAGGACTGGCGCCAGGGCCGAAGCCGAGTGCCCGCGGCCAATTCCTTGTCCGCCAGCCATTGAATCTCGGCGCAATCCGAGCTCCGAGCTGCAAAAGGCCATGGGCGAAAACGGGAGGGTTACATCCTATGCCGAAAAAGACTAAGACCGCGAAACCCAAGAAAAGCACCTCTGCGACAAAAAGGAAGGCCGCCGGTAAAGGGAAAAGGTCTGCGAGCCTGGAGTCTCTCGTCACCAAGCAGCCGCTCGGCATCACGCCTGAGGAGCGTTGGCGGATGATTGCTGTTGCGGCCTATCACAAGGCGGAAAAGCGCGGCTTTGCGGCTGGTGGGGAGATGGACGACTGGTTCGAGGCGGAACGCGAGGTAGATGAGTTGCTCGGAAAGCCCTGACGGCTCACCGCAGGGCCATATCCCTCATTCGACACTCTGCTCTCTCTGGCGATCGCAAGAGCCAACTATGTTATCCTCGTTCCTTTTGCTCCATCCTGGCGAAGCCGCAATCAGAAAACGGCCCGAGAAATGCGAAGCCCGAAGACCTCGCCGGTGTTCGCTGCTTCCACCAGCTCGCGGTAATTATCACCCATAGACCTGATTGCGCATGTCGATGGACATGATGCGCCAGGGCTGGTCGACGAGCCCGTTCCAGGCGTAACAGCGGTGGTCGAGGATGTCGTCATAGGAGTTGAAGTTCCGATTCGACAGCCAGGTCTGGCGTGACCCCCGGTTTAGTACCAGTCGCTAGTTTTGAACTCCTGGCGCCGTCGCGCCCTTCGACACGGCGGGGCTCATCGGCAGCCTCCGGACGACATCCCAACTTTAGTCCCGACTTACCCCCGGAATGCTCGCGGGATCAGAGCGAAACATTGCCGTGGCGGCGTTTCGAGCCGCTCTTCGGAAGCCTTAGAGCCTGATGACGCTCTGGCAAACGTGCGATGAAATGTGACCCACAACGGGGTGTCGCAGGCTTGTATCAGAAAGGCTGCAGGCTAGGCGGAAGCCGGACAATCGGGCAGTGCCACCAGCTCGCGCCGCTGCGGGACGCTAGGCTCGGCACGTTCATGGAAGTTCTGTCTATCGAGATCGACGATATCTTTGCGCTTGGGGCAACTGCTGAAATAT
>DATIPL010000715.1:0-2869 GCA_035471965.1 Gammaproteobacteria bacterium | reverse complement strand
AGACCGCCGGGCAGGTAGACCACATAATAGGCGAAGGACGGGTCCGGCCGGGTCTCGAACGGAGCAACAAGTCGTCCCGACCCAAGCAAGTCCGAAAGCACTTCCGGGATGCCGATCATCACGCCGTGACCCTCCATGGCGGACTGAATGATGGCATTGGCATCGTCGATCACCGGTCCGCGCTGGCCGTTGACATCCTCCACCCCCGCGGCTGCAAGCCACTCCGTCCACTCCTGGTAGTCCTTCTGGTGGATGAGGGTATGCTGCTTGAGATCCGAGGGCGAGCGTAACGGCTTCGGACCGTTGCTCAATGCCGGTGCGCAAAGCGGCGTCGCCTGAGCCCGCATGAGCCGCTCGGCGCTCAGCCCGGCCCAGTCTCCGCGCCCCCAGCGCACCGCCAAGTCCACATCGTCGCGCGAGAAATCCACCAGCTGCACCGAGTGGTGCAGGCGCAGATCCACGTCCGGATGCTCGCGCCAGAACCGACCCAGTCGCTGAGCCAGCCAGCGTGAGCCGAAGGTCGGCGTCAGGCTGACGTTCAATGGGCGCGATTCGGGCCGCGAGCGGATGCGCGTGACGGCCTCGGCGATTCGGTCCAGGGCCTCGGCCAGCACCGGGAAAAGGGTGCTCCCGGCGGGCGTCAGCGAGATCTCCCGCGGCCGGCGCTGGAACAACTTCACCCCCAGGTCTTCCTCCAGCTGGCGCACCTGATGGCTGATGGCCGTCTGGGTCACCGAAAGCTCTTCTGCAGCGCGAGTAAAACTCAGAAGCCGGGCGCCGGCCTCGAACGCCCTGAGTGCTTTGAGGGAAGGCAGCCTGCGCATGACGGCCTGAATGATACATGAATACCCCTCATGTATGCCATGAGAAAGCATCGTTTGTCACAGGCCCATCCATTTCCCATTATCCCCGCCTACTGCAAAAATTAGCGGCACACCCGGCAACCTGCGGGCCGCCATATAGATGAGGTGAAATCATAATGGAAATCTGGATGCGGAGTATTGCAAGAGCAGGCGGGGTGGAAATGCCCGCCTCGGCACGGATTTTGGGTACACCCGTGCGGCGACGTACCCCGGCGCTTCGCCGGGCCCTGGCGCGCGGACTGAGAAGGGCCGGCGGCTATCTGCTGACGGCCGGCGATCGCGTCTGCAGTGAGGCAAACGCGGCGACGGGGCGCTGCTGAAACACTGATCTGCGCTTCGCCCTCGGGCGATTCGGTGACAGACTTGAGCGGCTCAACCGGAGGGAAGACCCGTGCCGCTCGAACGTCTCGACCATGTCAACGTCCGCACCGCCAATCTCCGGGCGATGACGGATTTCTACCAGCGCGTGGTGGGACTGAAGCCTGGCCAGCGCCCGCCGTTTTCCTTCAGCGGCGCCTGGCTCTATCTCGGCGACCAGGCCGTGCTGCATCTGGTGGAGACCGAGTCGCCGCCGGCGGGGGCCGAGCCGAAGATCGAGCACTTCGCCTTTCGCGCCACCGGGATCGATAGATTCATCGCCCGGCTGGAAACTTCTTCGGTGAGCTACCGCCGGGCGACCGTACCCGCCACCGGACTGGAGCAGGTGCACTTCAGCGATCCGGACGGCAATCACGTCGAGGTCGGATTTCCCCCGATGACGGCGGCGTAGCCGCCGGCCCCGGCCACCTCCGCAGGTCCTAATCCTTTCTAATCACCACCGTGCCGGCCAGCTTGTCGTGCCAGCCCTGCTTGCGCTTGTCGAAAGCAATCCAAACGAAGCCGAGCATCAATCCCAAGATGGAAACGTAATAGCCCAGATAACGCACGATCAGCTGTGCATTCGTTGGTTTGCCGAGGGTTTTCGCATCGGCGATGACGGCGGAAAAGACCATCTTTCCCGGGGTGGCGGAGCGGGCAATCCAGAACGCGACAATGAGTATCGCCACAGCAATCGCGTCGAACAGCAACCGGCCGGACAGGAGGGCGAACGTTCCGACGGGATTACGCATAACCGTTTCGGTATCGATATCCGGCTGCCCGAGAATCAGCGCCGCCAGCAGGAGCACGACCACCATTGCCCATGCCGAGTCAATGAGAAAGGCGACAAAGCGGATCCAGAACCCTACGTACGCAGGGGCGTGCCCGGCGGTCGCGGAGCTCGCTTTTGGAGAACCCGCCTCGGTATCCAGGGTCCTTTCCTCCTCGAAACAGAACGGAGAAATTGGGCTCGAATGAAGCTCAGACGTCCACTACCCGTATTCTACCGCCGCTTTTCCCCGCCACCTCGGACGGTCCGCGGGCGGCGGCCACTCCCCGGAAAATGCGGCCAGTGCGTAGTCAGGCGGCCGACTCGATGCGCTTGATCTTGTGGTGCTGGGGAAGCCGGTAGAAGCGGCGCAGCTCATTCATCAGATTGCCGGAACGGCGCTCACGGAAGTAATGAGTCTGAATTTGCGAGCAATACCGGCTCGCATAGTAGTTGGCGTCACGATAGCGCTTGAGGCTTTCGCCGTCCAGGGATTCGTCGAACACCGGGTCGTCGAACAGCCAGGCGTAGAGCTGCTGCGGAATCTTTCCGTCGTCCTGGCTGCCGAAGAGCATTGCGGTGCTGACGTACTTGTCCACCTCCGCCTGCATCTCGAGCTCCAGAAGCGAGACCCCGCGTTCGTGGCCGGCGTTCCAGGTGAGATAAAGAAAGTGACTCACGCCCTCGAGGGCGGTGCAGAAATCCGAGATATTTCCGTCGTGCAGGCGCCGGGTGGGGTCGTCCTCTCGAAGACGTTGCATCAAATCGGCATCAAGATAAAGAGCGAGCTCCACCTCTTCACCGTTTTGCATCACCAGAAGCTTTTCGTCAGCATGCCGGGTCCCATCCCCGAGCGCCTGCAGCAGCGCGCGATCGGTCA
>DATIPL010000714.1:0-4953 GCA_035471965.1 Gammaproteobacteria bacterium | reverse complement strand
CCGGGAATAGATTGAACAGCACCTCGGGCAGCGCCATCTTGCACTGCCGCTCGGCGACGACCACGTTCGCCGCGAGCGCCGCTTCGAAGCCACCGCCCATAGCCTGGCCCTGAACCAAGGATATCGTTGTAATGGGCAGCTCATAGTTCGTTGCATTGGTGAATACGATATCCAGGCACTCCATCGCATAGCGTCTAAGGGTGGCACGGTCCTTTGTTGCCATGCAGCGGCGAAACAGTGCCAGATCTCCCCCGAGACTGAACACGCCCGGAATACGTGAGGCAAACACCTGGTAACGGAGTCGATTGGTGACGCCGTCGGCAAGCTCGCGCTGAACTCTCGCGCTGACTTCGCGTTGACCGTTTCTTAAGTCCGAAACCAGCTCGGTGGTGAATTTGGGCGGGCAGGTGGGTTTGAGGTAGGCCCACAAGACACCACAGTCCTCCTCGAATACGGTCTCGTAAAGCCTTTCCTCTATGGGTGACAGGGTCTCGGGTGCGGAGTCGCGAAACGCGGCGTCTACGGCTTCTCGACCGAGTCGCGCACTCGCCTTCCCGCCGATGAAGCCCCCTTGAGCGTGCACGGCTGTTACTTCGTTTGTCATTATGGCCCCTCCTCCCGGTTCGTTGACCGGTCCATCGCCAGTTCCAGAACGGCGCGCGCATCAAGAGCCGGTCCGGCAATCCATACCCGGACGGCCGCGCGCCCTAGCCGAGTTCCCTTCGCTCGAATTTTGCTCCCTCGCTCGTCTCTTTTCCGTCGCAGCCTGAGACAGTGGCCGAGCCGCACCCTATCGGGCCCGGGCCCCGACTACAGGCTCTGCACAAACGTCTAAAGGGGGAACTTACAAAAGCTCGGGCCTGAATCCGGCCGCGCCCACCGCGACCGAACCCGCCCACTCGCCTTCAGGCGAATTGAGCTCCCACCGGTCGGTTTCTCGACCCTCTCCCCGTCCACAGACGATTCACCGCCGTGGTGTGTTTTTCGAATGCCTCGGGTCGCCAGACGGATACGCCGGCGGCGTCCGACAAGATCACGATTTCCATGTTGCGTTCGGGGAGCCAACCCATGGACCTGATCTGCTCCGGGATCTGAATTCTCAGACCGCCCTTGCCATAGCTGGTCGGGCGGCCAACGGAAGCAATCAGTGCCGCCATGTGCAGTTTCTCCGGATCGGGGCCGTCGTAATCGCGTAGCTCGTAGGGAGAAACGAGCCATTCGAATTGTTGTTGTGATTCATCGTCCAGGTCGCAAAGCAGCCAGGCGTGAAATTCTTCTTCCGGATCCACCAATAGCTGTCGCTGCCAGACGAGCGGGACGAAGCTGACCGGCCGCTGCTTTTCGAGGCGGAGAGGCCCAAGACTTGCGGGGACACGCACCCTGTTTTCCGAGTCCACGTCATTTCTGGTAAATCCTGGCATTCTGAGGCCGTATTTCTGGAAGCCTCGCTGCTCTGCCTGATAAGTATTTTAAATTTATACCATTTATCCAGGTAACCGAACATGTGGATTCAGTCTTTTTTGGTAGAATTTGGTATTTCCTTGTCACGAATGATGGTACCAGCGGAACGCCTGGGGGAAAAGATTTCTCCCTGAAATTCTTCTCCGGCAGTTGAGACTCACCCTCGACCCCGCCCTGACTTGGGGACCGAGGGGTGGATGTGGACAGGGCGAAAAGGTGCTCGGGACGGGAAGGGTCCCTGGCCGGGGACTGCGCCAGGGCAAGCGCGCGCTCTGTTCCGGCCGTCCGACCGGACGACAGCCGGCTCAGGACATTGAGCGACTCGCCGAGCCTGCGAGCGGGGACTCGAAGCCGAAGGCAATCCGGAGAGGCCGAAACGGCCGCCCGAGGAAGACGCCAGCCTGTGTCGGCTTTCTAGACGCTGAACTCGACCCGGGCGGCGAACTTGTAGCCGACGCCGCGGACCGTTTTGATGAGCTTGGGCGCCCTGGGATCCTTCTCGATCTTCTTCCTCAGCTTCGCCACCAGGACGTCGACGCTGCGGTTGAGCGGTGACCAATCCCGGCCCGCGAGCAGGGTCGAGATTTCGCTCCGGCTCAAGGCCCGATCCGCGTGGGTGACCAGGGAAGCCAGGAGCTGGTACTGGTGGCTGGTCAGGTGAACCACCCGGCCATTTGGAGAAACGAGCTCCTGGGTGACAAGGTCCAGAACCCAGCCCTCGAAACGGACGCTGGATACCGGAACGGTATTGGTCTGCCGCCGGGACTTGGGTGCGCGGCGGAGAACCGTCCGCACCCGGGCAAGCAACTCGCGATGATCAAACGGCTTGGTCACGTAGTCGTCGGCCCCGATCTCGAGGCCCACGATTCTGTCCACTGTTTCGACCTTGCCGGTCAGCATGATGATGGCCACGTCGGAGCGGGCGCGCAGCTCGCGTGCCAGATTGAGACCACTCTCGTCAGGCAGCATCAGATCGAGAATAATCAGGTCAACCGTGTCGCTGGCGAGGCACTGTCTCATTTGCTCCCCGCTGCCTGATTCGAGCACCTGGAAGCCTTCCGCGCGCAGGTAATTCGAAACCGTTCTGCGCAGACGCTCGTCGTCATCAACTACCAGGATTACGGCGGAAGCGGACATGAATGGTATGCGGTCTCGTGACGTGTTCGCCCGTCTGAATTCGCCAACCCCGGGTAATTCTATAGGATTAAAATGCCCCATAGCAGCGCGTCTGTCGCCGGGTAGCTCCCACCGGGTATCATCGTCCCCCGCATCACATCGTCGAGAGTCCAGTGATGAGTGAATCTAAACGGTCGGTGGCAGGGCTCGATCCCGTTTCCCGCGAGCGTATGGACGCGGTCAGTGACCTGGTGAGGCGCGTCAGTCACGAGTACAACAACCTGTTCGGAATTGTCATCGCCACCCTGGGAATTCTGAAAGACGACATCGAGGAGCATCCGGGGGTCTCACAGCTCAAGCCTCTCATCAGCGATGCTTTGTCTGCGAGCAAGGAGGGGACGGACCTGATGGAACGGCTTCTGGCGTGCACCGGGGATCATCTGCTGCAGCCTGAACCCGTGGATGTGACGGAGGTGCTGGATAAGCTGAAATCGCGATTGCGGCAAGTCCTGCCCGGGGAGATCGCGCTCGAAGTCGCGGCTGAGCCGGACCTGCCCCGCGCTTACGTCGACCCGGCGGCACTCGAGGGCGCCCTCGACGGCCTGGTCGAAAATGCCCGCGAGGCCATGCCGGTGGGCGGAACACTCAGTGTCTCGGCTGCGCGCTACGAGCACGCCGACGGCGGCGAGGCGCCTGACGGCAACCTGGCGCCGGGGCACTATCTCTCGATCAGCGTATCCGACACGGGTAACGGTATCGACCCTTCCCTGCTCAAGCGGGTGGTCGAGCCTTTCGTGACCACCAAAGAGCCGGCCAAGAGCCGGGGATTTGGACTCAGCCGAAGCTACGGCTTCGCCAAACAATCCTGCGGCCAGCTTGTTCTCGACAGCGCCCCGAACCGCGGCACCAAGGTGACTCTGGTGGTCCCGATGGCCGGTCCGCACGGCGGCTGACTCCATCCGAATCGCTGAAAGCCCTGCGATGCAGACGGTTCCCGGCGGTCGCGGGCAGAAAATCGGCATCCTGACGCCGACCGCGGCAGCCGAGGATCGGACTCAGACGGAGAAAGAGGAACCGCAGCCACAGGTCGTGGCAGCGTTCGGGTTGTTGATCACGAAACGGGCGCCCTGCAGGTCCTCTTTATAGTCCACTTCAGCGCCCATCAGATACTGAAAGCTCAACGGATCGACCACCAGGCGGACACCTTCCTTTTCGAACACGGTATCGTCTTCCTGCGCCGAATCCTCGAAGGTAAAGCCGTACTGGAAGCCCGAGCATCCGCCGCCCTGAATGTAGACCCGAAGCAGGGCAGCTTCGCGGCCTTGTTGGGAAACCAGTTCCTGGACTTTGTGGGCGGCGCTGGAGCTGAGCTGCAATGCCCCCGCCATTTCGATGTTTGAACTGCTCATTGGCTTACCGGTCGTTTTTCGGGGTTTGTCCTCAAGCCCCGTTATTATACAGATGATGCCGCCAGGACCGGTGTTCAAGCCCCCGGGTTCAGGTCTCCTCGGCCATTTTCAGCGTCGGCCCCTGCTCGAGCCTGAGCGGCTCGTCCTCCGGCAGCTCACCGCGGTGCACCAGATTGCCGTTGACCTCGGCGCCCATGGCCATCTCGATGAGCTGGTAGTAGACGTTGCCGGTGATCTGCGCGTTTGCAGCGAGCTCGATCTGGGCATCCGCGTGAACATCGCCGATGACGACGCCGTTGAGTACGACGTTGGGGACGCGCACTTCGCCTTCGATAGTTCCGTGCTCGCTCAGCGTGAGCACCGACGACGAGTCATCGTCGGCAACCACGTTTCCTTTGACGGTGCCGTCCACGTGCAGCCAGCCTGAAAACCGAAGGTCGCCGAAGATCTCGGTTTGCCGACCGATGAGCGAGTCGATCTTCGAGGCCTTAATCTTCTTTCGTTTTCCAAACATCTCCAGCATTCCTTACCCCACGGCGCGGGACCAGTCGAAGGCCTTCTCCACATCGCTCTGGCGCCCGCCCCGGGTCTGTACGTTGACAACCACTCGGTGAGGGACAAAGCCTTTCGGCAGTGTCATTCTGCCCTCCAGACGCTGAAAATGCTTGAACCTGAATTTCAACGCCGAGCCGTCCGAATCGGAGACCTCTTTTAAGGATAGCTGCTTTAGGTCACCGTGCATCTCCCCGGAGACGGACAGGTCCACTGTCCCCGAAATGAGCCGGTCATTACGCATATTCCGGGTCAGCACGAGAGAGTACCTATAGGCATCGGTGGTGCCCTCTCGCTCCACAATGAACGTATGGATTAATACGCCCTTGGTCTCGTTGCTGGAGACGATGCCCCGGTAGAAAGCGACCTCTTCCCGAAGCTCCAGGATTTCGCCCTGAAGCTGCTTCAGATAGGT
>DATIPL010000713.1:0-3208 GCA_035471965.1 Gammaproteobacteria bacterium | reverse complement strand
CACCGCCCCTTCCTCTACGACCACGCCTTCGACGATTTCCGAGCGAGCGCCGATGAAGCAGTTGTCTTCGATGATGGTCGGCGACGCCTGGACCGGCTCCAGCACGCCCCCCAGGCCAACTCCTCCGGAGAGATGCACGTTCTTGCCGACCTGAACGCACGAGCCGACGGTGGCCCAGGTATCGACCATGGTCCCGCCGTCCACGTAGGCCCCCACGTTGACGTAGGAAGGCATGAGCACGACCCCGGGCGCGACGTAGGCGCCGCGCCTGACCACCGCCGGCGGTACGACGCGAACCCCTGAGGTTTTCATCGCCGCCTCGTCCCGTCCGGCGAACTTGGCCGGCACCTTGTCGTAGTAGCGGGTGAATCCGCCCTCCATTACGCTGCTGCGGGTGACGCGGAAGGAGAGCAGCACGGCTTTTTTCAGCCATTCGTTGACCACCCATTTTCCGTCGCGCTTTTCCGCCACCCGGGCCTGACCCGAATCCAGCAGCTCAACGGCGCTCTCCACGGCTTTCCTGATTTCCGGCGTCGACGAGTCCGGCGATAATTCTGCGCGCCGTTCGAAGGCCTCCTCGATCACTTTTTCGATGTCCGTCATGAAGTTGCTGCTCCTTCGGAAAAGACGACGATTCTGAATCTGTGATTCGTGATCAGTGGCCTGCGAGTCGAGAACTCGCTGAATTCATTCGATCCGCCGCTAATCACCAATCACCAATCACTTTCTCCGACGTGTGACTGGCAGTCATCGCCGCCATTTTCCCTGTTTTCACGACCTGGCCCGCCTGCGCCGTGCTGCTCCAGTGCCCAGGAAACGTGCTCGCGAACCAGGGTGGATGGAAAATCGAGTCGTGACTTTAGCGCCGACGTGACTTCGGGAGAAGTTTTCGCATTCCCCAGCGCTACCGCCAGATTTCGAATCCAGCCCTCGTAGCCCGCGCGGCGAACGGGGCTGCCGCGGGTCTTGTGCAGAAACTCGGCCTCACTCCAGCGGATGAGATCCACCAGCCGGGGCGCATCCAGATCGTGGCGCGGGGAAAAATCGTCGTTGTCGGAATGCACCGCGAACCGGTTCCAGGGGCAGACCAGCTGGCAGTCGTCGCAGCCGAAAATGCGGTTGCCGACGAGCGGCCTGAGCTCAACGGGAATGCTCCCTTTGAGCTCTATGGTGAGGTACGAGATGCACAATCGGGCATCGAGCCGGTAGGGTGCGGTAATGGCGCCGGTGGGGCAGGCATCGATGCACGCACGGCAGGTGCCGCAGTGGTCGCTTCCCGGTGCGTCGTGGGGCAGCGGCAGATCGGTATAGAGCTCGCCGATGAAGAACCATGATCCCGCTTCCCGGCTGAGCAGGTTGGTGTGTTTCCCGATCCAGCCGAGCCCGGCGTTTCTCGCCAGCGGCTTCTCCATCACCGGCGCGCTGTCGGTGAATGCGCGATAGCCGAATTCGCCCACCTCCGCGCTGATTCTGTCGGCGAGCATTTGCAGCTTGCGCCTCAGCACCTTGTGGTAGTCGCGGCCGAGCGCGTAGCGGGAAAGGTAGCCGAGTTCCGCGTCTTCGAGCACGGCCTCCGCGGGGGCACAGTCGGCACGCATGTAATCCAGCCTGGCGGAGATTACGCTGATTGTTCCTGGACGGAGCGCATCGGGCCGCGTCCGCCTGACTCCGTGACGCGCCATGTAAGCCATCTCTCCGTGGCGCCCGTCGTCGAGCCAGGCCATCAGGCGCGCCTCGTCCGCCGCAAGGTCGACGCCGGCGACGCCCACGGCGCCGAAGCCGAGCTCCCGGCCCCAGCGCTTGATACGCTCGGCGAGCGCCGCGTAGTCGCGCGTCGAGTCGACGGAGTCGGAGTGCAGGGCGCTCATGGCGGTCAAAGGGCGAGTGGCGCAGTTTCGGCGGCGATTATGGTAACGCAATCTCCGGGACGCGGTGGGCGGCGACGCCGGAGCCTGTCTCTTGCCCGGAGTTTCAGTATGACGGCGGCGGCCTTTCCGTTATCCTTCACCACTGATCTCGCGCGCCGGGTCGGCGGCATGCATCGGCCGGCGAAGGCGTCGATACGAACCCATCGATACGGAATTTGCAGAATGCAGCCGTTTACAGTTTTGAAAGGCCTGGTTGCGCCCATGGACCGCGCCAACGTCGACACCGACGCCATCATTCCCAAGCAGTTTCTCAAGTCCATTGAGCGCACGGGTTTTGGCGACAACCTCTTCGACGAGTGGCGTTACGTGGACCACGGTGAACCCGGTATGGATGTTTCCAAGCGACCGCTGAACCCGGACTTCGTGCTCAATCAGGAGCGCTACCGGGGAGCGCAGATTCTGCTTGCGCGTCGTAACTTCGGTTGCGGGTCGAGCCGGGAGCATGCGCCGTGGGCGCTGCAGGAATTCGGCTTTCGCGCTCTGGTTGCGCCGAGCTTTGCCGACATTTTCTATAACAATTGCTTCAAGAACGGACTCTTGCCGGTGGTGCTCGAAGAAGCGGAGGTCGACGAGCTGTTCAAGCAGGTTGAAGCGGCTCCCGGCTACGAGCTGACAGTCGATCTCGAAAAGCAGCGCGTAACGACACCCGGCGGAGACGTCTACAGCTTCGAGGTGGATGCCTTCAAGAAGCGTTGCCTGATGAGCGGGCTGGATGAAATCGGATTGACCCTCGAGCATGCCGAGGATATTCGCGCCTACGAGGCCCGTCGCAAGCGGGAGGCGCCGTGGCTGTTTTCCCGATGATCGTCCGGTTGCGTCCGCCGACCGCATAAGTCCATGAGCGCAACCGTACTGGTGCTTCCCGGCGACGGGATCGGCCCCGAAATCGTTGGCGAAGCGCTCAGGGCGCTGGACGTCCTGCGCGCAAACGGCGAAATCGATCTCGAAATGATGCACGCCGACATCGGCGGCACGGCCTACGAGCGCACCGGCACTTCGCTGCCGGAAGACACCCTGGAAAAAGCCGGGGCCGCCGACGCCATTCTTCTTGGCGCCGTGGGCGGGCCGAAGTGGGACCGGGTCGAGCGCGCCCAGCGTCCCGAGCAGGGTATATTGAGGCTGCGTCGCGAGCTCGGGGTGTTCGCGAATCTTCGCCCGGCGGTGGTATTTCCGCAGCTGGTGGCGGCGTCGACGCTGAAGCCGGAAGTGATAGACGGGCTCGACCTGATGATCGTGCGTGAGCTGACCGGCGGCATCTATTTCGGCGAACCTCGCGGCAT
>DATIPL010000712.1:0-2259 GCA_035471965.1 Gammaproteobacteria bacterium | reverse complement strand
AGATTTTCCCAGTGAACCGTGCAGCGGTAGCCGTTCAAAAGTCCGGCGCGAGCGAGCAGGTAGGGCCCGAGGGAAACACCGCCGAGAACCGCACCCTTTCGCGCCAGCCGGCGCAGGCGTTCGAACATGGCGTCGTCGCGGTAACGCTCCGCATCGAGGCCGGCCACCACGAGCATCAGATCGGTCGCTTCGCCGTCGCCGATGGCGCTGTCTACGGCGATGCGCACGCCCGCCGAACTCGTCACCGGCGCGCCGCCGCTGGAATAAATCTTCCAGCGATAGAGGGGGCGGTTGCTGATCCCGTTGGCGTAGCGCAACGCATCCAGCGCGGAGGCGAACCCCAGCATGCCGAACTCGTCCACCAGCAGAAACCCGACGCGGGTGATTTCCCTGGATGCCGTGTCGGTCGCGTTCCTGGCCATAGCCCAACTTCCTCATTGTGCGCCCCTCATTGTGGCACGCAACGGAGGCAGCAACGATCGACCATTGAAAAAGGAGACGCAAGGCGCCGGGTTTTTTTCGCACCGACATCTTCAGCCCCGCCAGCAACTCTGACACAATCCTTCGGCCACCCCGATCTGCCGTGTGAGAGGCTCGCAGACCAGCATGAACGACGTTGCCAAAGACCTTCGGCGGATCCGCCAGCACGGCGCCATGGAGTATTCCGATCCGCCAGTGGATCTGGACGCCGTGCGCCGCTACCGCATCGCACGCGTGCGCGCGGAACTCAAAAAGCGAGACTACGCCGGTATCGTGCTCTTCGACCAGCTCAACACGCGCTACGCCACTGACGTCACCAACATGCAAATCTGGTGCTCGCACAATGAGAACCGCTATGTCTTCGTGGCCACCGAAGGTCCGGTCATCGTGTTCGAGTACGGCGCCAAGGCGCATCTGGCGGAAGGCATCCCCACCGTGGACGAGGTGAGGCCCGCGCGGCCGTGGTATTACTTCGTCGGCGGCAACCGCTACCGCGAGCAGGCGAAACGGTGGGCGGCGGAGATCGCCGATCTGGTGCGCCAGCATGGCGGCGGAAACAAGCGACTCGCCATCGATCGCACCGGCTACGACGGTATCGCCGCGCTGCTTTCCCACGGAATTCAGTTGTTCGACGGTTTCGAGGTCATGGAGCATGCCCGGGTGATCAAGTCTGCAGAAGAAATCGTGCTCATGCGATGCGCCATCGACGCCTGCGAGCGCGGGCTCGAAGCCATGCGCGCTTTGCTTCGTGCCGGCATCACCGAAAACGCGCTCTACTCCAAGCTGCACGAGACCAACGTGGCGCTGGGCGGAGAGTGGATCGAAACCCGGCTGCTTTCCTCCGGGCCGCGCACCAACCCGTGGTTCCGAGAATCCAGCATGCGCCCCATCGAGAAAGGCGACATGGTGAGCTTCGACACGGACCTCATCGGCCCGTACGGCTATTGCGCCGACATCTCCCGCTCCTGGATCTGCGGGGACGGCCGGCCTTCCGACGAGCAGCGCAGGCTCTATGGCCTGGCGGTGGAGCAGATCGAGCACAACAAGAAATTGATCCGCCCCGGCGCGGGCCTGCGCGAAATCGCGGAGAAAGCCTGGCCCATTCCCGACGAGTTCATGCCCAATCGCTACGGCTGCATCGTTCACGGCGTCGGCTTGTGCGACGAGTACCCTGACGTGTGTCACCTGGTGGACTTCGACGACGCAGGCTACGACGACGTGATCGAGGAAGGCATGACCCTCTGCGTCGAGTCCTACATCGGCGCCACCGGTGGTCGTGAAGGGGTGAAGCTGGAAGAGCAGGTGCTGGTGACCGCCGGCGGTCTCCAGCAGCTTTCGAAATATCCGCTGGAGCTCGACTGGCTTTGACGATTGTTGCGGAGGGGTTCTTGGGCGCGGGGCGGCGACTCCGGCGCAATACGCTTCGCTGTTGCGCCCAGATCTACGGACTCAGTTGCGCATGCGTAAGCCTTCGGGGTCGAGAAGCGGCCTGGGCGCAAGCGTTGCCTTCCTGCGGTCGCCCAGAATCTCCACTTCGAAGGCGTGGTTTTCCGTAACGCCGGCGTGGACCGCGGGCACGTAGGCGAGCGCCACCGATTTCTTCACGTAGTGGGCGTAGCCACCCGAGGTAACCCAGCCGATGACCGCACCGTTGCGCCACACCGGCTCGTCGCCGATGACGTCGACGCCGTCGGCGTCCACCACCAGCGTCACCAGACGACGCTTCGGACCCTCGTCACGCTCTTTGACAGCGCCGCCCCGACCGACGAAGTCGTTCTT
>DATIPL010000711.1:0-3060 GCA_035471965.1 Gammaproteobacteria bacterium | reverse complement strand
ATCGTGGCGACATCAACAAGATTGTCGGCGTGCTGCATGTGAGAAGAGTTCTGAAACACGTCAATCGCGGAAAGCTGGAAGCGTCGGATTTGATCCACAACGCGCAGGAGCCCTACTTCGTCCCGGGCGGCACGCCTCTGAGCACCCAGCTCAGGAATTTCCAGCGCCAGGGGGAGCGCGTCGGGCTGGTGGTCGACGAGTACGGGGACATCCAGGGGCTGGTGACGATAGAGGACCTGCTGGAAGAGATCGTGGGCGAGTTCACCACCGACCCGGCGGACCAGAGCCCGGACGTGCATCCGCAGCCGGACGGCACCTACCTGCTCGACGGCGCAGCCAACGTGCGCGAGCTGAACCGCAGCATGCACTGGGAGCTGCCGACCAGCGGCCCGCGCACCATCAACGGCCTGGTGCTGGAGCACCTGGAAACCATACCGGAGCCGGGCACCAGTCTGCTCATCGCCGGCTATCCGGTTGAGATCGTCCACGCCACCAGCAGCGGGGTGAAAACCGCCCGCATCAAGCCGGCGCAGCGAAAGGGCGTGAAACGCCGCTCGAGGGTGGGGGGAGGATAGGGACGAATATCGAATATCGAATGTCGCATATCGTATATCGGGATAACCGTCGCAGGGGATGCCGCGTCCACCCTCAATCCCGTCGATTCATGTGACGCGTTACAGGTTACTTGTCCCTCGTGTCTCCTGATCAGAACTGATCCAGCGCCGTAGGGTGCAATAGCGAAGCGTATTGCACCGAAGCGGCAGCTTCTGTTGTATTTCGTATGTCGAATGTCGGAGCAAGTGATTCGTGATTAGCAGCTAATACGTTCAACCGAACGAGTCGTCAACTCACACGCCACGAATCACCCATCACCATTGACCGCCCAGCCGACAATCTCGGCGCGGACGCGAGAAGAAATTTCACCCCGGCGAGAACTCAGAGCTGATCCAATGCCTCCGCCAACCGCAACACCGGCGTCACCTCGACCCCTTCGATTCTCTTCCGCGGCCGATTCGCTTTCGGCACCACGGCGCGCTTGAAGCCGTGCTAGGCCGCCTCGGCCAGGCGCTCCTCCCCGTTCTGCACCGGCCGCACTTCGCCGGACAGTCCCACCTCTCCGAAAACCACCAGATCGGCGGGCAGCGGGCGGTTTCTCAAGCTCGAGCATACCGCCAGCAGCGCCGGCAGATCGCCGCCGGTCTCCGAGATCCGAACGCCCCCCACCACGTTGAGGTAAACATCCTGGTCGTGGGTGGTCACCCCTGCATGACGATGCAGCACTGCCAGCAGCATGTTGAGACGGGTCGCGTCCAGACCGACGGCCACCCGGCGCGGGTTGGAAAGCTGGGTCGCGTCCACGAGCGCCTGGATCTCGAGCAGCAGCGGCCGCGTGCCCTCGCGGATCACGGTCACCGCGCTGCCGGCGACCTCCGTATCGTGGCGCGACAGAAATATCGCCGAAGGATTGCTCACCGGCTTCAGGCCGCTCTCCGTCATGGCGAAGATGCCGAGCTCGTTGGCGGCGCCGAAGCGGTTTTTTACCGCGCGCACGGCGCGATAGCGCTGGTTGCGCTCGCTTTCGAAATAGAGCACCGCATCGACCATGTGCTCCAGCACGCGGGGGCCGGCCAGCGATCCTTCCTTGGTCACGTGTCCCACCAGCAGCAAGGCGGTGCCGGTATCCTTCGCGTAGCGCACGAACTGGGCCGCGCTTTCCCGCACCTGGGCGACGCTGCCCGGAGCCGACTGCAGCAAATCGGTGAACATGGTCTGGATGGAATCCACCACCATCACCCCGGGCCGCTCCTTTTCCGCCAGGGCCAGGATGCGCTCGACCCGGGTTTCCGCCAGCAGCTTCAATCCCCTGGCTTCAATCCTCAAGCGTTTTCCGCGCAGCGCCACCTGCTGTGGCGATTCTTCCCCGGTGACGTAGAGACACGAAGCCCTTCCGGCAGCGACGACAGCCGCGACCGCCTGGAGCAAGAGCGTCGACTTGCCGATCCCGGGGTCGCCTCCGATGAGCACCACCGAGCCGGCCACCAGTCCGCCGCCCAGCACCCGGTCGAGCTCGCCGATTCCGGTGGCGATGTATGCTTCACGCTCGGCGGGGAGCGCGCTCACCTCCTCGATGCGCGGGCCGTGGGCGTCGATCCCGGGCGCCGCGCCGCCGCGGCCGCGCGGCCCGCGGGGGGCGATAACCGGCGTCTCGGTGAGACTGTTCCAGGCCTGGCATTCCGGACACTGCCCCATCCACTGGCTGGTCTGCGCGCCGCAGTCGTTACAGGTGAACCGGACTTTCGCCCTGGCCATGGGTTTGAGTGCGCTCCGCCCGATGCCGCTTCAAGTCACCACGTTGGCGGGCTCGCCGGCGACAAAGCCTTCGATGTTGTCGATGAGCTGGTCGGCAAGCACCTGCATGGCCTCGTGGCTCGCCCAGGCGACGTGGGGAGTGAGAATGAAATTCTGCGCATCGAGAAGATGCATGAAAGGATGATCCGGGCGTGGCGGCTCACGAGAGGTGACGTCGAAGGCCGCGCCCGCGATCATCTTGCGATCGATGGCGTTGGCAACGTCGTCTTCGTTGACGAGTTCGCCTCGAGAAGTGTTGATCAGCAGCGCCTCGGATTTCATTCGTCTGAGCTCAGGAAGCGCGATAAGGTGCCGGGTGCTGTCGTTCAGCGGGCAGTGGAGGCTCAATACGTCGCTGCTTTCCACCACCTGGTCGAAGTCGACGTAACCGTCGCGCACCTCCTTCGCTCCTTTGCGCTCGGCAAACACAACCTCCATACCGAAAGCGCGGCCGATCTCGCCAACGCTTCGTCCTATGGAGCCCCTGCCGACGAGCCCCAGTCGTTTGCCATGCAGTTCGCTTATTGGGTGGGTGAAGAAGCAGAATTGATTGACCCGCTGCCACTCCCCTCGCCGTACGTCTTCGCGGTAGCCCGGTATATTTCTCTTCAACGCGAGTATCAAGGCGAACGTGTGTTCCGGTACCGTGTTCACCGCATAGCCTCGCACGTTGGTAATCACGATCCCGCGCTGGTGACAAACGTGCTTGTC
>DATIPL010000710.1:0-5086 GCA_035471965.1 Gammaproteobacteria bacterium | reverse complement strand
AGCGACGCCGATATCGCCATCTGGGATCCGGACAAGTCGGTCGAGGTCAGTCATGGCCTTCTACACGACAACGTCGGCTACACCCCTTACGAGGGACGTCGGGTCCGCGGCTGGCCGGAAACGGTGCTGAGCCGCGGGCGGCTGGTGGTGGCGGACGGCGAGCTCAAGGTTGATCGCGGCAGCGGCGCGTTTCTGCCCTGCGCCCTCTCCGAGGCGGCAAAACCCAGCGGCGCGTTGCCCCCGGAGCTGGATCCGAGGAGAAACTTCGGCGCGGAGATTTGATGGGTAGAAGATAGCGAGCGGATGGTGAATGGGGAGCTGAAATTTAACGCGCTGCCCTCTTCCCCCATCCACCCTCTACCACCTACCATCTGCCGTTGATTCGGTGCGATGGGACCCGGATACGGTCGAGCCATATCCATAACTGATACGGAGCCAACCCATGACCCGCCATCTCAAAGTCGCCGCCGCGCAGCTCGGACCCATCCAGAAAGCCGAAGGCCGCCAAAGCGCAGTGAGCCGCATGATAGAGCTGCTCAAGAAGGCCGACGCGGACGGTGCAAAGCTCGTGGTCTTTCCGGAGCTCGCTCTGACCACCTTCTTCCCGCGCTATCTGATCGAAGATAAGGACGAGATCGACGCCTGGTTCGAACGTGCGATGCCGAGCGCGGTCACCCAGCCGCTTTTCGACGAAGCGAAGCAGCGCGGAATCGCTTTCTACCTCGGCTACGCCGAGCTGGCCAAAGAGAACGGCAAGTCCATGCGCTACAACACCTCGATCATCGTCGGCCCCGACGGGAATATCGTCGGCAAGTACCGAAAGGTGCATCTGCCGGGCCATGAGGCATACGAGCCCCGCTACAAGTATCAGCATCTGGAAAAGCGGTATTTCGACGTAGGCAACCTCGGTTTTCCCGTGTGGCGAATTTTCGGGCGCGTCATGGGTATGTGTATCTGCAACGACCGCCGCTGGGCGGAAACCTATCGCGTGATGGGGCTACAGGGCGTGGAAATGGTTCTGCTCGGATACAACACACCCTGGGGAAACGCCACCCACGATGAGCCCATGCATCTGAAGATGTTCCACAACCATTTGTCGATGCAGGCCGGCGCGTACCAGAACGCCACCTGGGTGGTGGGCGCAGCCAAATCCGGATACGAGGACGGCAACGGCATGATCGGCGGCTCGTGCATCATTGCGCCTACCGGAGAGATTGTCGCCCAGGCGCTCACCGAGGAAGACGAGGTGGTGAGCTACGACTGCGACATGGACCTGGGTAAGTATCTAAAGGAGACCACTTACGACTTCGCGCGCCACCGGCGCATCGAGCACTACGGCATCATCACCAGCCAGACCGGGGCAACTCCGCCCCCCAAGTGATTTCGAGTCGGCGTGATGAGCAACCGGGAATTTCATTCAGTGGGTCGCTTTGACGCACGGCCGCGGGGTCGGTGGAACGGAGTTCAACGTTCCCTTCGTTTGTTGAACGCACAGACTTCGGCTCCATCGCGTTTCTGCGGCGCCTGTCGAGTGGCGCAGAGGCGTAAAAAATGGCGCAGAACAGCTTCGCCGGCGCCGACGAACGCGAGGAATTCGAGCGTATAAGTCACGTCCTCGGGTGAAAGCATCTCCAGATGGAGCAAACGGCAACAGGCCAACAAACGCAGGTTGCCATCGGGAAGCGGTAAGTCGATCGCGATTTCAATCGTTGGTGATTCCTCTCCGAGAAATTGTCCTGGCGCGTGCAGAGTCCTGGCCGTGGCCTCGTTGGTTCGCAAAATGACGCCTTCAAGGGAGAGATCTGCGATCTCTATTCGGATGACCGTGCCGTTCATGAGGGTGACCGCCAACGAACCATCGCTGCTCGCCCGTGAGTCGGGCTTCGGCGCGAAGTGATGCCGGGTGACCGCTTGATTTCGCTTTCTCCTGGCTTCATCAAGATCGATCACCGTCGCTGATTTCTTTTCCGCTTTCATTTGAAAGCCACTCCTCGCGCTGGTCCCGCGGTTACTGGAAATGCTGCAAATCAATATAAGAAGGATGCTCTGTGACCAGCGTGCCCGCGGTCACGATTCCCTGGGGAAACTTTGTGACCGCGGTCGCAACGTCGGGCGTGATACCGGGCACCACCGAATCTAAATCGCGGCCGGCACGGGATTTTGTTTGCCCGGACATTCCGGGTGCCGCTTCGAGCCATGCGCCGTTATCATGGTGGTGGCAGGATTCAGCGCGCCAGAATTGGCGCAGGGGAACGTGTCATGGGCTGTTGTCAGTATTTCGAGCCCAGCGTCGGCGGAGCCGACAGCTTTACCGTCGAAATGCCGCGCATCACCTTTGGTCGTGGCTCGCTGGGCGAGGCGGGTGAGCGCGCCAGGGCACTCGGCATGCGCCGGGCGGCGCTGTTCACCGATCCGTACCTGGCCGGCTCCGCCCACGTCGCCAATGTCAAGGAATCGCTGAAGGACGCCGGAGTCGACGCGGCGGTCTTTCCCGAGGTCCTGATCGAGCCCGGAGACGAGGCGGTGATGCAGGCGACGAAGTTCCTCGACCAGGGCAATTTCGATGGCCTGGTCTCGGTGGGGGGCGGCTCGGTGATCGACACCGCCAAGGCCGCCATGATCTATCATCGTTATCCCGCCGCCTTCACCGCCTACTTTGCACCGCCCGTGGGCGAGGGACAGCCGGTGCCCGGACCCGTGTTGCCGCACCTTGCCTGTCCGACGACATCCGGGACCGGTTCGGAGACCACCGGCCTCTCTGTCATCCGCATCGAGGCCCTGAACGTCAAGTACGTGATCGCAAGCCGTTACCTATTGCCCGACGAGGCCATCGTCGACCCCGCATGCACCGACAGCCTGCCGCCGATGGTGGTGGCGTCCAGCGGCTTTGATCTCATGAGCCACGCCATCGAGTGCTATACGGCGCGTGCCTACACCCGCTGGGCGAAGGTGGACAAACCCGACGCGCGGCCCATGATCCAGGGCGCCAATCCATGGAGCGACCTGCACGCGCGCGAGGCGTTGCGCATCGTCGGCGGGTACCTGGAGCGGGGGGTGGCCGATGCAAAGGACACGGAAGCGAGAGACCGGCTCATGTGGGGCGCAACGCTTGCCGGCATGGCCTTTGGAAACTGCGGGACCCACCTCCCTCACGCCTTTTCCTACGCGGTTTCGAATCTGGTGAAATCCTGGCGGGCAAAGGATTACCCGATGGGCGAGGGAGCGTTCATTCCCCACGGTGTCGCGGTGATTCTGAACTCACCCTCCGTATTTCGTTTTACCGCGCACTCCGCTCCCGAACGGCATCTGGAAGCGGCGGATTGCCTCGGCGCCGACATTCGCGACGCCGTCCCGGACGACGCCGGCGAGGTGGTGGCCGATCGCATCATCGGTCTGATGAAAACCATCGGCATTCCGAACGGCCTCGGCGGGGTGGGATTGAGCGCCGAAGACGCGGGCGCGCTCTCCGAGACCGCGTCCAGTCAACGCCGCGCCATCGGCAATGCCCCAAGAGATCTCGACAAGAGCGATATCGCGGAAATTTTCGCCCGCGCCGTACGATACTGGTGAGAAACGAGATGGCTTAAAGACATTCGCGCAGAAAACGGTACTGTGTTCGGGCGGCGACTCTGATCATCCGCTTGTCGATTATCCGGTTTCGTACACGTCCCTAAAGAGAAGCATTTCCCGCAGCCGGGTCTCATTCGATCCCGGGAATCCACACTGATCGACGAAATTCGTCGTGTCTTTATAGGTTCCGAATAAACGATCCCAGATCGGGATGTCACTGTAGTTGTAGCGATGCACGTCCAACTGATGGTGAATGGAATGCAGCTCCGGTGTTTGGATGAAATAACGCAGCCATTTTGGCGTTCTTAAATTGGCGTGATAGAAGTATTCACCCGTCGCCGCGAAGAAGTTGTACCAGACAGCTCCGATCAACGAGCAACCCAGCAACGGATAAAGGATGATGGCGCTCAGCAGCGAGTTGGTGAATATCTCGACCGGATGCTTGTAGAACGAAGTCAGAATTTCGATTCTCGAAGGCGAATGGTGGAGTTGATGAAAGGTCCTCCAGAATCCCGGGAGATGTCGAACCCGGTGCCACCAGTAGAAAACAAAGGTGCCGATGAACCAGGCGACGAAACCCCCGGCAAGCCCCGAACTCCACGACCCGAGTTCGAACAGGGAAACCCTTCCCAGCAGCTCCAGCCACATCTGACCCGTAGCCAGGGTAATTCCCAGTTGCGCGAGGTTGATCATGAGCGCCCGCGCGTACCATCCCGGGGCGTGAGGCAAATTCCTCCCCGGGAAAATTCTCTCGAGCAGCAGAAAAGCAATGGTCGAGCAGATGATCAACAGCGTTGGCAGTGTCATTGGACTATGCAAAGTGCCGGTTAAAACCTACATATACGGTTACGCTCTCTTGGCGCAGCCAACCAGTTACAGCCCGCTTACAAAAAAGCGATGCGCGCAGAACCGCGTTTCCCGGAACGTACGTGATGCTGCTGTCAAAGGTGGTTCGCGTTAGAAAAAGATAGTCGAATACGAAGGAGGCAAAGGGTGGCCGCCGCTCTGCCGAATCACAAACAAGGAAATTGCGCGGTAAGGTGTAGTGCTACCACATCCTGATTTCCGTCCGCTTCAGTTCAATTTTCAATCCTCGTATTGATCGCGACGCCTGAGCCAGGCCATGGTGTAGGGCAGCTCGTCCTCGTCGCGTCCCTTGGGCGCCAGGTCCATGTAGTGATAGGCGCCGTTCAGCATGTCCAGGCCGCGCTGGTAGCACGAGTAGGTGTGAAAGATCTCGCCTTTGTCGTTCTTGTAGAAGACGCTGATGCCCGGCCCTTCGTCGCTGGGAAACGACATCATCCTGTAGTTGTAGTACATCTTCTCCTTCTCCATCTCTTCCGGAGTGAAGGAGACGTTGTAATCCCAGTTGAAGTCGCTGCCGTAGGACGACACCCACTTGAAGCTCCATCCCATGCGCTTTCTGTAGGCTTCGAGCTTCTCCAGCGGCGCCCTGGAAACCGCCACAAGATTGATATCCCTGTGGTTGAGATGAATGACGATGCCGTTGAAGTTG
>DATIPL010000709.1:0-2056 GCA_035471965.1 Gammaproteobacteria bacterium | reverse complement strand
GGGTGATATTTGAAGGGCGCCAGATCCGCGCGCGGCAGACTGTCGTCTGAGAGTTCGAAAACATGCCTGAATCGCCCATCGACGTCAGCCGGGACTTCCAGCCGCAACCACCGGGCGGCGAGTTCACGATTAAAAAAATCTACTGCAAGGATGTTTCGTTTGAAACTCCGAATTCGCCTGCGATTTTCCGAAGCGAGTGGAAACCCGACGCGGAATTGCAGTTGCGAACCGAGGCCAGGGAGGTCAGTCCGGGTGAGTACGAAGTGGTTTTGATGGTGACGGTCACCTTGAGCGTGGGTGAAAACACGGCGTTTCTCGCTGAAGTCAATCATGCGGGAATATTCGGCATCACCGGGCTGAATTCCGATCAAATGGGACGCACGCTTGGAAGCTACTGTCCCAGCATTCTGTTTCCATACAGTCGCGAGATGGTGTCCGAGCTGGTCATCCGCGGTGGCTTTCCCCCTTTCATCCTGGCGCCGGTCAATTTCGACGCGTTATATAGAAAGCATCTTGCGGGAAAGAGCGAAGAGCAGCCGGCGGCGCCCAAGTCGCAGAATCGAACCCGGTCCGGATGACGGCCCGTCCGGTCTGCGGACACGTATGATGTGGCTTCGAGATCCGACTGGCCCGACTTCGACCGCGCGCCCTCGTCGCAGGGAGCGGAACGGGTGAGCACGATTGCACTGCGAGTGGCGGTGCTCGGTGCCGGTTCCTGGGGAACTGCGCTCGCCATCCTGCTGGCCAGAAATGGCCACGCGGTGACGCTTTGGGGCCGGGACGGGGCGACGATGGCGGCCATGGCGAAGAGCCGGCGCAATGGCCGCTATCTCCCCGATGCGCAGATCCCCGACAGCGTGCAAACCACCGCCAGTCTCGCGGACGCGCTGGCTGAAGCGGACATGGTGCTGGTGGTGGTCCCGAGCCGTGCGTTCCGTGGCACATTGGAGCAGGTGGCAAGGGCGCGCCCGGGGCCGATTGAGCTCGTCTGGGGGACGAAGGGTTTCGACCCGGAGTCCGGTGACTTGCTGCACCAGGTTGCGGGTGCGATCCAGCCGCAAGACTCCAAGCTCTCGGTGCTTTCAGGTCCGACCTTTGCCGGCGAAATCGCCGCCCAGCTCCCCGCCGCCGTAACCATTGCGTCCGCCGACAGCGATTTCGCCGCGCGCATGGCGACGGCGTTTCACAATAGCCGTTTCCGCGTTTACAGCAGCGAAGACGTCGTTGGTGTGCAGACTGCCGGGGCGGTAAAGAACGTGCTCGCGGTTGCCGCCGGTATCGCCGACGGGCTTGGCTTCGGTGCCAACACGCGAGCGGCGCTGATCACCCGCGGGCTCGCGGAGATTGTGCGCCTGGGCGTGGCCCTCGGCGGGCGCATGGAAACGTTCATGGGTCTTGCCGGTCTGGGCGATCTGGTGCTGACCTGTACCGATAACCAGTCGCGCAACCGGCGTTTCGGCCTGGCACTGGCCAGGGGTCTGGGGGTCGAGGAGGCGGTGGTATCGGTAGGCCAGGTGGTCGAGGGCGCGGAAACCACCCGCCAGGCGATGGCTGCCGGTGAGCGTCTCGGGATCGAGCTTCCCATCGTCGAGCAGGTGTATCGGGTTATCTACGACAAACGACCGCCCCTCGCAGCCGTCAGCGCGCTGCTCGCGCGTCCACCTTCACAAGAGGGCGCATAATTTCGCGCAGAGATCGTTGGTTCGAAGGGACTCTCCCGTCCGATCGATTGAAACCGCGGTTCGAGCATGGCTTGGCTGAACACCATCGAGGCTTTCGACTCCCGAGTTTCTCTCCGCCGGTAATCCGGGGTTTTGCCGTTTTCCGCTCCCGCAAGCTGACCCCCGTGAGCCATTCCATCCAGCGAACGGACGTAAGGAGCGACGGAGCTGTAACAATCACTGGCGCAGGGTTTCGATGCTCCGGCGTCCAGAGCGCAAAATCGAGCTCGAGGAAAGACGGCAGAAATACCACCGAGCTCAAAACCGTCAATGAGAAAGTGATGACCGTAATCAGAGGTGAACTTCGAGCCGGTATACGGAGGCTCTGGCGCCAA
>DATIPL010000708.1:0-3970 GCA_035471965.1 Gammaproteobacteria bacterium | reverse complement strand
CTGCTCAGGGATTCGCGGTCGACCTCGTCGGTGCGAACCCGCAGCAGCCTGAGCAAGCCGTTGGCGACCCAGTTGATGGCGGCAACGATGGGGTACAGCACCCTCAGCAGGGGAGCCAGCACGTAAGCGGCGGGAAAGGCGACCCTTTCCGGGTGCAGCGCGGCCAGAGTCTTGGGTGCGGTCTCGGCGAAGATAAGCATCACCACGGTGAGAATCACCACCGCAATTGCCACCGCTGCCTCCCCGAAGAGCTCGAGGGCGATCAGCGACACCAGCGCCGCGGCCAGGTTGTTGACCAGGTTGTTACCCAGCAGGATGAGACCGATGAGCCGGTCGGGACGCTCCAGCAGCTTGCTGGCGCGCAGGGCACCGCGGTGCTTGTGGCGTGCCAGATGACGCAGCCGGTACCGGTTCAGCGCCATCATTCCGGTCTCGGTGCCGGAGAAGAACGCGGATAGAAGAACGAGAAACAGAAGCGCCAGCGCAAGCGCGCTCAGCGGAATATCGCTCAATTTCGTGCGGGAACGCCCGGGTACACCGAATAATTAGTACGTTCCGTCCTTTAGACTGTCAAGGGTGGCGGGTTTGACAGCCGCCCCCGCGCTTGATACCTAGCATCTCCCTTCCAGCCGGTGATGGCGGCGGTGCTGAAAAGCTGAGGATGGACACGTGTTCGAAAACCTGACCGAGCGTCTCGGCGGAGCCCTCGACCGGCTCCGGGGCCGCGGCCGGCTCACCGAGGACAACGTGCGCGAGTCTCTGCGCGAGGTGCGCGTGGCTCTGCTCGAGGCGGACGTGGCCCTGCCGGTAGTCAAGGCGTTCATCGATCGGGTGCGCGATCGCGCCATGGGTCAGGATGTTCTCAAGAGCCTGACTCCCGGCCAGGAGCTCATTCGGGTGGTGCGTGACGAGCTCACGGCGCTGATGGGTGAGCGTGGCGAAGGGCTGGCCTTGAACGTGCCGCCGCCGGCGGTGGTGCTGGTGGCCGGGCTCCAGGGCGCCGGCAAGACCACCACCGTCGCCAAGCTGGCGCGGTGGCTCAAGGAGCAGCAGAGAAAGAAGGTCATGGTGGCGAGCTGCGACGTTTACCGTCCCGCCGCCATCCATCAGCTGGAGACTCTGGCAAGCCAGGTCGGGGTGGCTTTTTTCCCCAGCCACGCCGGCGAACCGCCGGTGAAAATCGCCGAGGCCGCCATCGTGGCGGCGCGCCAGGGATTTTTCGACGTCCTCGTCCTCGACACCGCGGGACGGCTGCACATCGACGAGAAGATGATGGACGAGGTCAGGCGCATTCACGCCGCCTCGTCGCCGGCGGAGACGCTGTTCGTGGTCGACAGCATGGCGGGTCAGGATGCGGTCAACGTGGCCAAAGCCTTCGACGATGCGCTGCCGCTGACCGGCGTCATTCTCACCAAGGCCGATGGCGACGCCCGGGGCGGCGCCGCGCTTTCAGTCAGGCACGTCACCGGCAAGCCGATCAAGTTCCTCGGAACGGGCGAGAAGAGCGGCGCCATCGAGCCTTTCCACCCCGATCGCATGGCCTCGCGCATTCTTGGAATGGGCGACGTTCTGAGCCTGATCGAGGAAGCCGAGCAGAAGGTCGACAAGGTCAAAGCGGCAAAGCTGGCGAAGAAGATCGGCAGGGGTAAAGGATTCGACCTGGAGGACTTTGCCGATCAGCTGCGGGAGATGAAAAAGATGGGGGGCCTGGGCGGAATGCTGGACAAGCTGCCGGGCGCGGCCAAGATGCCCCAGGGTATCAAGAGCCAGATGAACGACCGCGAGCTGGTCCGGCTCGAGGCCATCATCAACTCCATGACGCCCAAGGAACGACGTTTTCCGGCGGTGATCAAGGGCTCGCGCAAGCGCCGCATCGCCGCCGGCTCGGGCACCCAGGTACAGGACGTCAACCGGCTGCTGAAGCAGTTCACCCAGATGCAGAAAATGATGAAGCGCATGCGCAAGAAGGGCGGCATGGCCGGCCTCATGCGCGGCATGGGCGGCGGCATGCCGCCGGGATTCTCCGGCTGAGGATAATCCGGGGGGGCGGCGTGTACGGACGAATCCACGCCCCGGTAAATTTACATCTCCAGGCGCCAGCCCCTATACTACGCGGCTTTGGTCGGCGCCCGGGTCCTGATTGTCCTCGGCGCCTCGTCGTCGCAATCAGCGAGGGTGTCAGGGAGCATGGTTACGATTCGTCTTGCCCGGGCTGGAGCCACCAATCAGCCGTTCTACCACGTGGTGGTGGCGGACAACCGCCGGTCCAGGGACGGCCGCTTCATCGAGCGTCTGGGTTTTTACAACCCGATTGCCCACCAGGGCGAGGAGCAAGTCCGGCTCGATGACGAGCGCATCCGGTACTGGCTCGCCCACGGCGCCAAGGCCTCGGCGGCCGTACGCAGGCTTCTCAGCCAGCGTCCGGCCCAGGCGTCCGAGGCCCAGGGGGAGTAAGCCACCCGGAGGCCATTGCCCGCGACTGTGGTCAAGGCGGAATCCGAACTCGTCCCCGTGGGCCGGATCACCGGCGCTTACGGCGTGCGCGGCTGGGTCCGCGTCGCCTCGGACACGGAGCCTTCGACCAATATCCTCGGTTACCACCCCTGGCGGGTGCGGATCCGGGGAGACTGGGTGACCCATACCGTGGTGGAGGGAAGGCCGCACGGTCATGGCCTGGTGGTGAAGCTCGAAGGCCTGAACGACCGGGACGCGGCGGCGGGGCTTGCCGGCGCGGACATCGCGGTCAGCCGCAGCGCGCTGCCCGGTCTCGATGGGCGGGACCTCTACTGGGCGGATCTGCTCGGCGCGGAGGTGGTCACCCGGGAGGGCGTCGCCCTGGGACGGGTGGACCACGTGATGGCCACCGGCGCCAACGACGTGCTGGTTGTGATGGGAGAGCGGGAACGGCTGATTCCGTTCGTAGACGGCCAGGTGGTCATGGAGGTCGACCTGGCGGCAAGGCGGATCACCGTCGACTGGGACCCGGAATTTTGACCACGCAGCTCGACATCGGCGTCATCAGCCTGTTTCCGCAGATGTTCGAGGCGCTGCGCGCGGGCGGCGTGACCGCCCGGGCTTTGGATTCCCGGGTGCTGACGCTCGAGGTGTGGAATCCGAGAGATTTCACTGCGGATCGGCACCGCACCGTGGACGACCGCCCTTACGGCGGCGGCCCGGGGATGGTGATGCTGGTGGAGCCGCTCAAACGCGCCATCGAGTCGGCCCGGGCGGCGCTGGGCGCAGACGCGCACCGGGTGCTTCTGTCTCCTCAGGGGCGGAGGATGAACCAGGGAGACGTGGCGGCGCTGGCGGAGCGAAAACGACTGGTGCTCGTGTGCGGTCGCTACGAAGGCGTCGACGAGCGGCTGGTGGAGTCGGTCATCGACGAAGAGCTGTCTCTGGGCGATTTCGTCTTGAGCGGCGGCGAAATCGCCGCCATGGCCGTGATCGACGCCGTGGCGCGCCTGCTGCCGGGGGTGCTGGGGCACGAGGACTCGGCGAGAGAAGATTCTTTTGCCGACGGCCTTCTGGACTGCCCGCATTACAGCCGGCCGGAGAGCGTCGACGGCAGGCGGGTGCCGCAGGTGCTTTTGAGCGGCGACCACGCGGCCATCCGCCGCTGGCGTTTGAAGCAGGCCCTGGGGCGCACCTACTCGAGGCGACCGGAGCTGCTCGAGGGCCGGATCCTGAGTCCGGAGCAGCGGGCGCTGCTGGAGGAATATCTTGCCGAGCGCGACGAGCGCGCCGGCTGAGTCGGCGTAAAATGATGCAAGCAATCAGGTACAGGGCAATGAGCAACATCATCGACCAGATCGAAGCGGAGCAGATGGCGCGCCAGGTGCCGGATTTTGCTCCCGGTGACACCGTGGTGGTCAAAGTTCGAGTCAAGGAAGGCAGCCGCGAACGACTGCAGGCGTTCGAGGGGGTGGTGATTGCCAAGCGCAACCGCGGGCTCAATTCCTCGTTCACC
>DATIPL010000707.1:0-2460 GCA_035471965.1 Gammaproteobacteria bacterium | reverse complement strand
CCGCATCCTTTTCAGAGCGAATGAAAGAAAACGAATATCGAATACCGAATATCGGGTCCGTGTAATTGAACCTAGCTCGCCAATAAACAATGTCGGAGCGGCTCCCCTGCCGGAGCATGGGACAAGCTTCGCCGCGAACTTTGCAGAGCATTAAATCTGGTCGTCGTTTGTGGAACCGCCTGATCCAAGGAATCGCGACCAAGCTCGCTCCTACAGCGGGCTTCGACAAAACTAACGCGAGAAAGCGAGCCAATCGAACACCTTCCAAGTCGGAGATCTTTTATGCCCAGCTCAGGACGCCTCGCCAACCGCACCGCCATCGTCACCGGCGCCAGCTCCGGAATTGGGCGCGCCATTGCGCGGCGTTTCGCCGTGGAGGGTGCTCATGTGGTGATTGCCGACGTCACCGAAGAACCGGTGGAGGGCGGTGAGCCCACGCGGAAACTCATCGAGAATGCCGGGGGAGAAGCGAATTTCATCAGTACCGACGTGTCCGTATGGGCGCAGGTCGACGCGCTGGTGTCGCAAACGGTCTCGCGTTACGGGCGCCTGGATGTGCTGGTGAATAACGCCGCCATCTACTCCAGCACGCCGCTTACCGAAACCAGAGAAGAGGACTGGGACCGGGTGCTGGAGGTCAATCTCAAAGGCGCATTCCTTTGCGCTAAACGCGCGGTGCAGCAGATGTTGACACAGGAGATTGTGGGCGAGGTTCGCGGCCGCCTGGTCAACGTTTCTTCCCAACACGGCATGGTGTGCGCCCCAAACGACATCGCCTACGGCGTCAGCAAAGCCGGGGTCGCTTACATCACCCGGCAAATTGCGGTGGATTACGCCAAACATCACATCGTCTGCAACGCGGTGGCGCCGGGAAAGATATTGACCGGGAAGAAAGGACCCGCTATCGACCCCGAGGCCCTCTCCTATTCCGGGCAGCGGACGCCTATGCCGAGACTCGGCAGGCCGGACGACGTCGCCGCCGCCGCCCTGTTTCTGGCCAGCGACGAATGCAGCTTTACCACCGGCGTCAATCTGATGGTGGACGGCGGCTGGATGGCGGGCTGAAGACACGGACGGCGTGCGCTTCAGTCCGCGTCAGCGTACACACCACGGGTGAAATGGGCCGCCAGCGCGCCGGCATCCGGTCCCGGGGCGCGGGGCGCTTCCATGGGCGCGAACACCTGACGTACCTCGGACAGAAACGCTCCCAGCGCCGGCGCGGGACGCCGGTCAGTGACGTAGAAGGCCTGGCTCGCCACCGCCGCGAGGATAGCGAGATTGGCGTCCAGGCAGCGCCCCGACTCCTTTAACTTGCGCCAGGCGGCGAAAGTCGGTACCGCAAGGTCGTTCTGACCGAACCCGCCGCCGTCGCTGCCCGGCAGAAAGGTGCGCTGGGCGGCATGTCTCGCCTGCTCGGCGTAGTCCGCGGAAACGAACCCCAGACATCCGATATAGGCGCCGTCGGCCGACATCAGGAAGTCCGGCAGAAGCGAAACCTCCGCGTCCAGAAGTCGATTGGCCTGCCGGTCGCACACCAGCGCCAGATCCGCCCAGGCGCCGGCCAGGGCGTCCAGCGCCGGCGCCGCGGCGGCGGCGTGAAAGCCGCCGTTGGAAATCACCCGACCGTGCGGATGGGCGTCGTCCCCTGCCAGGAACAAAGGATTGTCGGTAATGGCCCGGAGCAAGGTTGCTGCGACCTCCCGCGCCTGAACGGTGGCGCGCGCCATCTGCCCGAGCAGTCGCGGCAGCGCGCGAAAGCTGACCGGCGTCTGATAGCTGCGCCGCCGGGACGCTGCGCCCTCAAGCAGTGCCCGCAATGCCGCCAGCATCTTCGCGTCGCAGTCGTCTCCCCAGAGACGCTGGAGAACCGCGTCGTAGGCCTCGAGCGGGGCTTTGATGGCGTCCGCGGAAAGCGCGAAAACTCGAAGGGCGAGCTGCTGCCGGGACTCCGCGGCGAGTACCGCATCGGCCACCAGGGCGGCCGCGCAGGGCGCGCCGTTGACCAGGGACAGGGAATCCTTCTCTCCGAGGGCGAACTTTTCCGCCAGCGGCCCGAAAAGGTGCGCGAGGCTCAGGATTTCTCCGGCGCTGGAGGCGCCGTAGGCGGGCACCTCCGGCAGCGGTCCGGCACCGAGCATGTCGGCGACGCCCCGAGCGAGCTCTGGCGAAATCGCGGCGTAGCCCTCCACGTAGTTCACCAGGCGGGCGAAGACGATCCCCCGCACCACCCGCTCGGGCAGCGGTTCGCCGAAGCTCGCAGCGGCCGCGTGGGGAGGGCGCGCCGCCTGGGCGCGGCGCTGATCTCCGTCCAGTCGCTGCTTCGCCATCTGGCCGTAACCGGTGGTGACCCCGTAAACCACCGTCTCCGGCTCATGCTCCAGCAGCTGAAGGAAACGACCGCGAGTCTCGCGCATCACCTCCATTGCCGCATCGGAGATGCGCACGGGCTCTCGACGCCAC
>DATIPL010000706.1:0-8112 GCA_035471965.1 Gammaproteobacteria bacterium | reverse complement strand
CCATGCCAAGAGGCCCGAACAAGCAAGCTGAAGCGGTCGTTTCGTTCCCGGGCTCGAGTTTCTTGAGCCATTGCCATTCGATCATCCAGCGCCGCTGGCGCCCCCTCAACTCCGAGTCTGTGCCCGGATTCCGGGAGGTCGCGTGGATTTGCCGGTAGACCCAGTCGCTCACGATCAGCAGCCGAAAACCGTGCGTGCGGCGGTCGCTGCCGGCTATGCGAAGATCTTCGGCCAGCAGTGGCCGGTGTGGATCGGGGGGGTGCTGTTTGGAGCCATCAACGTGTTCCTGTTCGCCTTCGAGAAACCCTGGAGCGCGGCGGACGGCGTGCGCAACTGGGGAGACTGGGTATTCAACTCCACCGGGCTGGCGGACCGCGAAATCATTACCCCCTTCCTTTATTCCACCTCGGTGCTGAATCTCGGGATTATCGGAGGGGCGTTGGCCGCCGCGCTCCTGGCCAGGCAGTTCAAGGTGCGGATGGCGCCGCCCTGGGAGCTCTTCAAAGGGCTGGTCGGCGGCTGCTTCATGGGTGTCGGATCGGCGCTCGCGTTCGGCTGCAACATCGGCGGATTTTTCAGCGCAACCGCTGCCCTTTCCCTCGCCGGGCTGGTCATGATGGCGGGGTTGATGGCCGGCGTGGTCGCGGGTCTCAAGCTGCTCGTCTGGGAGATCAGCTATATCCGTCTGCCGGCGTGGGCCGAGCGCCTGCCGCCACCGAAAAGCAAGGCTGCTCTCGACCGGGGCCGGTTTCAGCCGTGGTGGGGAGTCGGGGTTCTGCTACTGGGATTCGTGCTGGCTTTACTCTACGACAGCAACGACTACCCGACGCGCGGGGGGTTCCTGCTCTTCGGGGTGATCATCGGGCTGTTCATGCAGCGCACCCGCTTCTGCTTCGTGCGCGCCTTCCGCGAGCCCTTCATGACCGGTAACGGCGACGCCACCAAGGCCGTGGCCGTCGCCATCATCATCGCCGCCACCGGATTCACGATATTGAAGTGGACGGATCTCCGCGATTGGGAAACCCAGGTGTCGTCCGCCTTCTGGCTGGGAAGCCTGCTCGGCGGATTCATCTTCGGCCTCGGAATGTCCATGAGCGGGGGCTGCGCCACGGGATCGCTGTGGCGAGCCGGAGAGGGTCATGTGAAGCTCTGGGTGGCGGTCGCCGCGTTCGCCTTGTCGGGTTCGCTTTTCCGCGGCTGGATGGTGGACAGCGGTATAATCAACCGCATCGGCGAGCCGGTATTCTTGCCGGATCTTATCGGTTTCAAGATGGCCTTGATCTCGATTATCGCGATAATGTGTCTCTGGTATTTTCTCGCTACCTGGAACGAGGTTAAACGTAAGCTCGTAATGGTGTGACGACGAGTCTTGGATGTCCCGGCATTGGACAACATTTCTAATCAGTTCCCACCGCTGCACAGGGATCGGGCGTGCGAGAGCGGAGGAACGACAAAGGAGGAGAAGTAATGAAGCTCATTAATATCGTGACCGCGGTCGTCGCGGCTTTTCTGGCGGCAGGCGCTGCCTCTGCCGTGGAGAAGGGCACCAGATTCGGTGCGCCCGAGAAGGGCATGACATCGGAAGAGTATCAGCAGCTGGTGTTTCTTGATCCCCAGAACACCGTGCGTATGGACTGGCACGCGGTTAAGGGCATGGAAGGCAATTTCCTGATTGATAACCAGGGCGAGCCCACGGTTTCGGTGGTCGATTACAACAAGGGTGAAACCGTCAAGCTGATCGACATGGGCGAGACCGGAAACCATCACATATGGGTCATTCCCGGCGCCCGCTATGTATGGTCCTCGCAGCGCTATGAAAAGGATGTGTTCTGGACCATCGATCTGACGACGCAGGAGGTCGTGGACAAGTTTTCCGTCAGCATGGACGGGAAGAAGGTCATTGCCCCGCTGCATATCGGCTTTGCCTACACCCAGCCGCTGGCGGTCACCGGCAACATCCTGGACAAGGACCATGGGTATCTGACGTTTCTGAGCACGGCCACGCGCCGCCCCATCACCACCATAGAGATCAGCTGCGCTGGCGCCCGCGACGCCATGTTCACGATGGATGACCGCCTGGTCTTCACCACCTGCCAGCAGGAGCCCAAGGGCGTTTCGGTGGTCGATGTGACGACGCGAAAGGAAATCAAGTGGTATCCGATCAAGGGCGGCCGCGCGGGCGCCATGTCGCCGGACGGCAAGTACTTCATGGCCTCGGCCAGCGGCTCCGTGGTGTTCCTCGACACCAAGACCGCGGATATCGTCAAGACCATCGAAGTCCCGGGCGGCGGCGGCAACATCACCTGTCTCGCGGACAGCTCGAAGTGTTATGTGGGTCTGCGTAAAGCGGAAAAAGTCGGGGTCATCGACATGGCGAACCTGGAGCTCGTCAAGACCATCGACACGGGTAAGGATGCCAACCGTCTTTACCTGAATCCGGCGAATCCGCGTTACGGGTTGTTCGCGAACGAGTCGGGCAAATCCGACCAGATTACCGTGATCGACACCCAGGAAGACGTGGCGGTGAAGCAGATCTTCACGGGTCTCGGACCGCACAACGTCGCCTTCAACCCGGAAGGCACCCGTGCGGTGGTCTCGACGAAGAAGGAACCGGTGGCGACCCTGGTCGACACCTCTTCCGCGGACCCGATGGAATGGGACACGATTACGACGGATCTCAAAGCCGGGATCCAGAACAACGGTGTGCGCTGGGTGCCGAGCCCGGCGGCGCTGCAGGCCAAGCTGGCTGCGCAGAAGTAGCGCGAACGCGGTGCACGCCGGGTTGACGGTTTGGCGTCAACCCGTGCCGACCGCCGCGCAGAGGAGCTCCGGCAGACGGCGTGCCTGTCCTTCGGGAGAGGCACGCCTCTCGCCGTTTCAGCGTGGGCGCGCACGGCTCACTCAAAGTTGGAGGACAAGTAATGAATATTGACGGTTTCGTCACCCGGCGCCGGTTCCTGCGATACGCGAGCATCGGCGGCATCGCGGTGCCCATGTACGCAACCACGGTGATACCGAACCTCGCTTATGGATCGGCTTTTCAACTTGCGGAAAATTCGGAGAACCTGACCGATCTGGAAAAGATGCACGTACCCAAGGTGACACTGCCGCCCGTCGTCGAAGACGGCAGCCAGGCTCCCATCGTGGTCGAAATGGATCACCCCATGGAGCCGGACCATTACATCAAGAGCGTCCAGATCATGAACTTCACCGATCCGGTGGTGATCAAAGGCAAGTTCTACTTCACGCCGGTGAACGGCGAGGTGTATCTGGGAACGCAGATCCGGCTCGCCGGCGGCGAGGCCAAGGTCTGGGTGATCGCCGAATGCAACCAGCACGGCAAATGGGCGACCAGCAGAGAAACCAAGGTCGCGGCGGGTGGCTGCTAGCGCCATGAGCATGGAGGCTTGCTGCTCGAGAGCGAGCGGGAGGTGGTTTGCCGCCGTTTTTTTCCTGCTCCTCGCAGCCGCAGCGGGTCCTTCCGTCTGTGACGCTGAAGAGGCCGCCGGAGAGAAACGGATACGGATCATCAGCACCAACGATTTGCACAGCTATTTGCGGCCGATTTATTACCGTTACCTCGATGAAATGAAGCCCTGGGGACCTCAATCCAGAGAAGGTGCGTACGAGCAGAAGGCGGAGTACGAGGGCAAGATAGGCGGCATGGCCCACGTCGCCACCCTTATAAAGCGGCTGCAGGCGGAGAGGAAGGGGGAATCCCTGCTCGTTGACGCCGGCGATACCTGGCACGGCGCCGGACTCTCGGTTTTCGACAAGGGCGTTTCTGTGGTCAAGATCATGAACGCCATCGGGTATGAGGTCATGGCGCCGGGAAACTGGGAATTCTTCTATCCCAAGGAACACCTGATGGATCTGGTGGATCAAGCGGACTTCCCGGTCATCGCCTACAACGTCACCGACAAGGAATGGGACGAGCCGGTTTTCGAGCGGTTCGTGATCAAGCAGGTGGGCAAGGTCAAGGTCGCGATCATCGGCCTGACCTATCCCTGGACGGCGCTGACTTCCTCGATCGCGGGGGCGGCGCAATGGTGGAAGTTCGGAATCAAGGAAGAAGAAGCCAGAGATCTAATCGAAAAGATTCGCCAGGAGCACAAACCGGACCTCATCGTGCTTGTCTCTCACGGCGGCTACGGGCTCGACCAAAGGTTCGCTCAGCGCGTCGACGGTATCGACGTCCTGGTCAGCGGCCACACCCATGACGAGGTGTACGACCCGGTGGTATGGAACGATACGATTATCTACCAGGGCGGCGCGCACGGAAAATTTGTCACGAAGCTCGACGTGCGAGTCAAGAACAGAAAAGTCGTCAGCTACAACTACGAGCTGTTGAAAGTCCGGCAATCCGAAATAGAGCCGGATCCCGAGATTGCGAAGCTTATCGATGAAGCGTACCGGCCGCATGAGAAACGGCTCCACGAGGTTGTCGGCCACACTGACGTCATGATCTACCGGCGCGACTACTGGCAGAGCCCCATGGGGAATCTGCTCACCGATGCGTTGCGCGAAATGACTGATTCCGACATAGCGTTTTTTCCCGCATGGCGATACGGCGCCACGCTGATGCCCGGAAAGATAACCGTAGAGGACATTTATAATCTGGTTCCGACCGATGGCACGATCGTCACCTATTCCATGCCTGGAAAGTCGGTCAGGCGGCTCATAAGCAATATCCTCAACGGCGTCGTCAACAGCGACCCCTACGCCCGCGTAGGGGGCGACATGATCCGTTTCTCCGGAATGAAGCTGGTCTACGATCTTTCGAGGCCCGACGGGCAGCGAGTCGTGTCGTTGAGCGTCAACGGCAAACCCATATCCGAGGAAGAGACGTACTCGGTTGCGTCGGTGCACACGCGCTTTCAGGACAATCAACTTTTCGGCGCGACCAATATCAATGATACCGGCCGCATCTTCGTTGAAGAGCTGGTCGACTACATTCGCGAACACTCTCCGATTAATACCACCCTGGATGACCGGATTGCGGCAATCAGCCCGAGCTCATGAGGACATTCGGAGACTCATACAGATTGATTTAATGGATGGAGCACGATCATGGCAGAGAAAATCAAACCGCCGAGAATGAGACTCAAGCGGCGCGTCAAGCAAAACGAGATCTTCAAAGTCAAAGTGCGTTTCGATCACCCATCGTTCACCGGCCTCGGCATGGTCGACGAGAACGAGGAACGCTTCAATCGCGCGAGACCGAGCACCTTCATTCGCAACATGCTGGTGTACTACGGCGAAGAGCTGGTAAGCCGTTTCAGGACCTCTTCGGCGATCGCGGATAATCCGCTGTTCACCTTCAAGCTGAAGGCCGTGAAGGAGGCGCCGGTGAAGATCGTCTTCATCGACGATCAGGGTGAGCGCTGGGAAACCAGCGAAGAGGTCAAATTCAGAACATAGCGGGCGCCTGCGGACGGGGAGACGCTCCCTGTCCATGCATGCGTCTGCTCGAGAACTGTACAGAGCAATGAGCAGAATCAGAATATTCATGTTTACGGTGTTCGTCGCGGCGCTTTCGCTTGCAGCCGGCGCTCATGCCGCCAATGTCGTGGAGGAGATTGAGGTCGAAGGCATGGTCTCACCGGCAAGTCCGAAGGCGCTCACCGCCGCCCTCGAGGAGCAGCTCGCGGTCAAGGTTGTGGGGTACAACTTCTACGCCACGCCGAACGGCTGGCCCACCGTCAAGGTGGAATTCGATGCCGGCGCCGTAACCAGGGATCAAATCGAGAGGGTCATCAACTCCACCAAGGACCCGACGGGAACTTCCTTCAAGGTCCACGGGGGCAAAACGAAAATTCACGTGGCGCTGCTCGAGGAGGAAATCAAGGCCGACAGCATGTTCGCCGCCGAGGCTCCAGACATCGGTGAGGTCGTGAATCCGATTCCGGCGTCCCCCGATTCTCACGCCCGTGGCGAGGAGCTCTACGTCAAGTTCTGCTCCAAGTGCCACGGCATGACGGGAAACGGCGCCGGCCCTTCGGCCCACGGTTTCTCAACGGACCCGCGGAAGCTCTGGACCTGGTACCAGGCGGACAAATCGGCCGATCCCTACCTTTTCTGGTTCATTACCAACGGGCGTTCCGATATGCCGCCTTGGGGCGTGATCCTTTCGGAAGACCAGCGCTGGGATCTGGTCAACTACATCAAGACCCTGCCCCCTCCGGACAATTGAGCGGCGGCTCTCCAGATCCGGGAGCGAACCGGCTTCCAAGACCAGGTGAACGTCCGAGGCGAGGGTACGGTGAACATCGATGATGATATCGTCACAAGGGCGTTTTCGGTCGGGAGTTTCGACGATCTCCTGAGTGATCTCGTCTCCGAGATTGAAGTGCGCAACTACCGCATCACGCGCATCAATCACATCGACAATGTACTCGACCAGGACGAACGCGGTCTCAGCTCGAAGATGAGTTTCAAGCATTACAAGATCGTAGAATTCTGTAATCTCAACAGCTGCGCGGAGATGATGTCCTCCGACATGCTGGCGGGCGTGTTCATGCCGGTGAAATTCATCGCCTATCAGGGTATCGACGACCGCAAAGCTCACGTGTCCTTCCTGCGTCCTACGAGCTTTGCTGCGCTGTTCGGCACCAAAGGCGTAATGGATATCGCCGTCGATCTCGAGAACGATATGAACGATGTGCTGCAGGAACTGGTTTACTAGGTATTTCCTGATCCTTGCGATGCTCGCGCTGTTCTCGCTCCCGGGGGCAGCCGCGGCAACCTACATGCGGGGCGGCGACTTTACCCTGCTCAGCCCCGACGGACCACTGTCCCTCAGCGACCTGAGGGGCAAGGTGGTGCTGATTTTCTTCGGCTATACCTCATGTCCAGACGTTTGTCCCGTCTCCCTTGCGCGAATCAACACCTGTTTTTCATCCATGAGCGTGGAAGAGCTCGATCGGGTTCGTGCACTCTTCATCACCCTCGATCCGGAGCGCGACACGCTCGACAGGCTCGAGAAATACACCGGTTACTTTCACCCGAATATCATCGGGCTGCGGGACGATGTCGAGACCATCAGGTCCGTGACCGACCGGTATGGGGTCAAGTTTGCCAAGACCCTGACGCCAGAATCCGCAATCGGCTATTCGATCTCTCACTCGACGGATATCATCCTGCTCGACCCTCGGGGAAAGATGGTGGAAGCGATTCCGCATAATTCTGAACCGGCCTATCTTCGCGCGCGAATTCGCGATCTGCTCACTGCCCCGAAGTGATTTCCCGCGCATTTCTCCAAGCCTCGCCGGCGTGACCGCGTCGACGCTCAGGCTCACCGCTCTTGCGGTCCTGCTGCTGGTCGCAGGCATCGCGCGAGCGTGGGAGCATGTGGGGTCGAAGGTGGAGTTCGTCGAGTACCGGGAAGGCATCATCGAGGAGCTCCGGAGCAGAAACCGACCGTATTTCCTGCTGTTTTCCGCAGAGTGGTGTTACTGGTGTCACCAGTTCGGGGAGTTCACTCTGCGAGACGACAAAGTGGCCGAATACCTGAACGCTCACTATTCCAGCGTCTTCATCGATGCGGATATACACAGCGCCGCCTACGTGAAGTACCGCGCCACGGGGCTGCCCTATACGGTGTTCCTCAATCCCGATACCTCAGCGCAATTTCGATATGCCGGCACTCTATATCCGGAAGATTTTCTGTCCGTCATCAAGCGGATCAGAAAGAACGTGACGGAGGGACTCTCCGTCGAAGCGAACGACGCGAAAGCCTACGCTTACGAACCACCTGACAGGCTCGCGCTGGCTGCGCTCAAGAATGCGGGAAACGAGTTTCGCCAGGGCCTGCTGGAAAACTTCGACCCGGTCGAAGACGGCCTCGGCAAAGGTGAAAAAGCGATTTATCCCAGGGCGTTTCTGTATTTGTTGAGCGGCGGCGAGAGCGGCGCGCGGCGGAGCGCTATAAATTCCGTCCGAAAGACCCTGAATCGCGCTGTTGAGCGGATTTACGACCCCGTCGAAGGGGGATTCTTTCGCTACGCGGAAACGAGGGACTGGAAAACCCCCCACTACGAAAAGATGGCGGATCTCAATGCAGGCACTGCGCTGTTGATGTTCCGACTGAATAATCTCTCGCCGGCGCCAGCC
>DATIPL010000705.1:0-1967 GCA_035471965.1 Gammaproteobacteria bacterium | reverse complement strand
GCAGCCGTCGGGCTTCGATTCCTTGGCCTCCTTGGCGCCTTTGTTGCCACTCTGGCCGCCGATATTCACAACCTGGAGCTGTGGCTTGAAGCCGGAGCTGTTCATTGAGTTGGTGACGAGCCTGAATACGATGTCGGTGTCACCACCCGCATTCCACGGCACAATCAGCTTCGCGGTGCTGCAGGGAATGTCCGCCGCGAACGCCGAGAACGGCGCGGCGGCTACGGCGACCGCGATCGCGGCCGCCTTGAGAAAGATACTTTTTTCCATCGGGGTCTCCTCCGAATTGTTATTGCAAAGGGCCGGACCGGGATTGGTGCGTCCCGAGGGGCCGTCCCGGACGGGGCGACCAGGCCCACATTATTCACCAAGATGCGGCCGCGGGCGAGGATCTGCCGCTCGCGTCTGCAGCAAAGCGTTACCGGGAAGGCGGTGGACGTAGGATGGGAATGCCTTCGCCTCTGTCACCTGGCGCGCCTTTCGGCCACGGGCGTTTCCACGCTCTCGCCCGGCGCGCTCGTGATCTCGAGGGCTAGACTATTCGATGCCCGGCCTCGATACCATCGCTTCGTTCCGGCCTCAGGTACCGACCGTCAGCGCCGAAGTAAGCCGCCGCAGCGTGGCAACGACGCTGTGCGCCACCAGCCGGCCGGTGCGGGGATTCTCCTCGGTTGGCACGTTCTCGATGCAAAGCTCGAAGCGGGCGCTGTCGGCTTCCACGGTAATGTGGTGGGTGTTACGGCTTACCGAGGGATCGGCCCAGATTTCAAGCCGGGTATCGTCGGGCCCGATCCCGGCCAGACCCAGCGCGGCGGCCACGTTCACATTTGCCGGAAAGCCCGCCGCGCCCTCCCGGGCCGTGCCCTCAAAGACCTTGAGCGGCGCGTTCAGGTTGGAGACGTCGATATCGTGGGTCTCGAGATATGGCGCGCCGGCAAGCCCCCGAGGGGGTTTTCGAGTCACCATGCGCACGGAATCGATGCGACCCTCACCTGCGGCGCGCACCGCGTCGAGCCCGAGTAGCGCACCGCTGGGCACGATGATCCGCGCGCCGCTGGTCTCGGCGAGCTCCACCAGGGACCAGTGCTCAATCAGCGCGCCCACGCTTATGGGCACGAATATCCGTCCGGCGCGGACGGCCGGCTCGGCCAGTTGCCGAAAGACCCCCGCTGGAGCGCACTCCACCACCACGTCGCAGATTTCGGCAAGCTTCTCCAGCGGAAGCGCCTTCACCGGACCTGAGAATCTCGACGTCCGCTTTTCGGCCCGCTTCAGGTCGCGCGCGGATACCGCCGCGAGGCGCAATCCGCGGATGCCCTGGTCGAGCCTTGCAGCAACAGCGTAACCTACCGTCCCCAGGCTGCCGATGCCGACGCGGAGCACCGAGTTATCATGCATACAGTTTTGAGCTCTTGTCCGGTGGCTCGGACTCGCGGAAACACCGATCTTTTAACACTACGGATGCATCCGGTCGAGGGAACCCGGTAAATCGGCTGATGTCTGAAATCGAGCATCCCGTTCAGGATGAGGGTCGGTAAGTGACTGCGGACCCGATGCCGTCGCTTGAATTCCGCGGGCCGCCACTGCCTTATTCAAGGGAGCAGATCATGATCAGATCGATGTCACGCCCTTCGTACATCTCGCTCGCATGGATGGTGCTTGCCCTGATCGCCATTCCCGCATCTTCGCAGGCCGCATATCAATACGAGAAGTTCGTCGGTGAATACCTCGGAGAAGGCATTTCTCACCAGGACGATCACTTGACCAAACGCGACCTCAGGGTGCAGATCAAACCGAAATCCGACGGTTTTTCCGTAACCTGGGTGTCGGTGACGCACAAGAACGATGGTACGCTGAAGAGGAAGTCTTATACCGTTCACTTCAAGCCCAAAGGCAAGCCCGGCTTGTACGGTTCGGCCATGCGCACCGATATGTTCGGCAATCAGGTGCCGTTAGACCCGCTGGAG
>DATIPL010000704.1:0-5674 GCA_035471965.1 Gammaproteobacteria bacterium | reverse complement strand
TGCACCGCGCTCACCACTTCCGGACGGGCATGGCCGACCAGGGACGACCCCCAGCCCATGGAAAAATCCAGATATCGCCGGCCTTCGGTATCCCAAAGCTCACACCCCTCGCCGCCGGCGATCACGATTGCCAGTTCCGGCGGGAGATTAAACTCGCCGTTCGACGCCGCCGGGAATACCTCGAGAGCGCGGGCGGCGGCCGTGGAAGGTTTTTCAGGAACGGACATCCGTCAACGCGGCTGCTTGCATGGATTTGACGCTGCGCTCAGCCTTCTGCCTTGAAGGCGCGCCGGTAGAGCGCCGACTTCTGTACGTAGTGATCGGCGATATCCTGGAGTCCCCGGATCTCTTCGTCGCTCAAGGCGCGCTTCACCCGTCCGGGCGAACCCATGACCAGCGACCGGTCGGGGATCTCCTTGCCTTCGGGTATCAGTGTATTGGCACCGATGAGGCAGCTCTTGCCGATGACGGCGTTGTTGAGGATGACCGCGTTGATGCCGATCAGGCTTCCCTCGCCGATAGTGCAGCCGTGCAGCATCACCTTGTGTCCTACGCTCACGTTTCTACCCAGGGTCAGCGGAATCCCCGCGTCGGTGTGAAGCACCGATCCATCCTGAACGTTCACGTTCTCTCCGATCGTGATGACATCGTTGTCGCCGCGCACGACGCAGTTGAACCAGACGCTGGCATTGTTTTCGAGAACAACGGATCCGATCACGACGGCATTGTGGGCAACGAAATAGAATCCGCGGGTTTCAACCTTGCGATTGTCAATGGAATAGAGCATGGGCGTATGCGTCTCGTAGAGCTTCTTTCTTCCCCGCGGTCCTCAGCGCAGCAGTTTCTCGGCGAGCCTTCTCGCCTCTTCGAGACTTTTGGCGGATCCGAGAAAGGTGTGGCGGTTGCTGGGAGGAAAAGAGGGTCGCTCCCGTTTCCACACCAGGTAGCTGCCGTTTTCCTCACGAATTTCGCCGATGATGTGACCGTCGTCATCCTTGATCACTTCGGTTTCCACATTTTGTCTCCGATGCCGTGTCAGAGCCCGCCGGCGCTCTGTTCTCTCGCTATTGTTTTCCGCTCCTCGCCGACGCCGCTGCGAGAGGGGGAGTGCGCCTTGCCGGGGAGGGCCGTTTTCCGGGATGAGGACGCGTGATACCGTCGTCCATTCCGCGAGTCCCTGAGGTTTCAGCGCGGCTCGAAATTACCGCAGGCGGCAATAGTATCTCAAAAGCGATGTTTGACCGCTCCGCACCTCGGGCGGCCGGGGTGACACGACTCACGCCCTCCGAATTCAAACGGGACGAGTTACTTGATTGCGTCATCGGCGGACTCACACAAGGCGCGCGCCCAGCTTAACCACTCCTGGTCCACAGCGCCCTTGCTGCCGGTTCGAGCAGTGGATGCAGCCATGCGGCGCATCACGCCTGCAAGCAATCCCGTGGCGCGGTTCTCGCCTTCCATCAGCGCGAGCGCTCGTCCGGCGTAGGCGCGGGCGGTTTGCAGATCGTCGCAGGCCGCATGGGACTCGGCCAGCACCCTGAGACAGCCGAGATGTTTCGATTCCGCCGAGATCCCTCGCTCCGCGGCATCGATGGCCCGTTGGTGCTCGCCGAGCCGCTGCCGGCAGACCGCCAGCACGTGAAGAGTGTTGGAGTTTTCGCCGACAAGGCGCAGCAGATCCTCGAGCGCGCGGATCGCGCCCGCATAATCCTTGAGACCGAAGGCGCGCGCGGCGCGCCGCTCGAGCCTGAATTTCCTGTTCGTGTACCACATCGTCCACGGTTCGCGAGTCGGCAGGTGGTGCGCTGAAGGTCGAAGGTAAGAGTACTTAAGCAGTCATCCATGGATCCCTTGCGCTCTTTCCTGCCCCTTTTTGCGCCGTCTCCGGGCTGCGGCCTGCGGCCCGTGACCTTCTGTCATTTTCATTACCCTATCCCACGACCGACTTCAGCAGAAAGTAAAACACCACCGCCAACAGCGCGCCGGCGGGGAGGGTGACGATCCAGGAAACGAAAATGGCTTGAACCACCCTCAGGTTGATGGCGGCGATACCGCGAGCCATTCCCACGCCCAGCACTGCCCCCACCAGCGTATGGGTGGTGGAGATAGGAAGGCCGGTACCGGACGCCACCACTACCGTGGCCGCGGCCGCCAGGGTCGCGGCAAAACCCCGGCTCGGGGTCAGGTCGGTGATCCGGGTTCCCACCGTCGCCATGACCTTGTGACCGTAGGTCACCAGTCCGGCGACGATGCCGGCGGCGCCCACCATCAGCACCCAGATGGGCAGAGGTGACTTCTGCGCCACGTTGCCGCCGCTGTTGACGATGCCGACGACTGCGGCGACGGGGCCGATGGCATTGGCCACGTCATTGGACCCGTGGGCGAACGCCATGGCGCAGGCAGTCACCACCATGAGCACGCCGAAGACGCGCTCTACGTTGGCGAAGTGAAATCCCGCCACGGTCTCGGGCTCGCGGCGGATGGCCCGGATACGCCACCAGCCGATGCCCATCAGTGCCAGCCCGCCGATCACGGCGATGGCGTAGCTCTGCGCCGTAGTTACCGAAAGCCCGACGTGCTTGAGGCCCTTCAGCAGCGTTACCAGGGCGATGACGAATCCCACCAGGAAAATATAAAAAGGCACGTAGAGGCGGGCGTTTCGGAACGGGTCCTCTGCATTGAAGATGAGCCGCTGAATGCTCACGAACAGCGCAAACGCGATGGCGCCGGCAAGTAGCGGCGAGATCACCCAGCTGGCGACTATGGCCGCGATCTTGACCCATTGCACTGCGGTAATACCGATACCGACGAGGGCGAAACCGACGATTGCGCCGACGATCGAATGGGTCGTGGACACCGGCCAGCCGAAATACGAGGCGACCAGCAGCCAGACCCCGGCGGCCAGCAGCGCGGCGAGCATGCCGTAGACGAGAATCTCCGGGGTGGCGGTGAGTGAGGAGGCGTCGACGATGCCCTTGCGAATGGTCTGGGTTACCTGTCCGCCGGCGAGCACCGCGCCGGCGAACTCGAACATGGCGGCAATGATGATGGCATGGCGCAGGGTGAGCGCTCCCGAGCCCACCGAGGTGCCCATCGCGTTGGCCACGTCATTGGCGCCGATGCCCCAGGCCATGAACAAGCCGAAAGCGGCCGCCAGGATCAGGTAGAGGAATGCGTGCTCCATGGGGAGCGCTTATTTCGCCAGTAAGAGCTGAAGGCGGCTGCCGACGCGCTGGGAGAAGTCGCCGATGTCGCCGGTCCAGTCAATCAGCCGGTACAGAAACATAACGTTTACCGGAGGCAGGTCGCGCTCGATCTCGAACAGCCGCGCGCGAATGTCCACCTGTATCTCGTCGGTTTCCTTCTCCAGCCGGTCGAGCTCGTTGATGAGGGTCTGCACGGTATCCACCTCGCTACCGCTGAAACCCGTCTCCACCAGCTCATCCAGCTCGTTCACCGTCTTCTCGGCCTGTACGCAGGCATCGATGCTGCGGCGGACAAACTCCAGGAACCGGGATCCGATTGCGTCGGGGATGTCCATCCTCCGTCCCCGCACCAGACCCGCGAGGTCCTTGGCGCGATTGGCGATGTTGTCCTGCATGGTCAGGACCTCGAGCAGATCACGCCGCTCCACCGGGAGAAACAGCGTACGGGGCAGGTGCAGGCGCAGATCGTGCTTCAAGTCGTCGGCTTCGTTCTCGAGGCGGGCGATGCTCTCCTGGAGCTCGTGCATACGATTCTCGTCCCCGGCGATGACCGCTTCGAAGAAGGGCTCGAGGGCGCGAACGCATTCAGACACCTTGGCCATGTGCTCCTGCAGTGGCTTCACCGGGGAGCGTCCGAACAGATTCAGGATGGGGTTGTAGCGGCGCATGGGGCGCGGTCCTCGGTCTTCTGTTGAACGGACAACGCGGGCCCTGGTCTCGCGACCGGGCCCGCATTGGGCGACGGAGCAATTCTAACGGCAAGGGGAGTCCCGCTGCGCGCCCGAAGGTTGGGGGACGTTACAGACTCAATCCAGGCCGTTTCCCGCTGTCTGAGCCCACGCCACTTCGGTATCCTTGGCTCACCTCGGTGGTGACGTTGGTGCGTCGCCCGGTCGAGGGGAATGAACGCGTAACACAGCGAGGCCCGAATGAGCCAGGATCCTGCCTGTTTATCCGCCAGCGAATTGCTCAGTCTTTACCGCGACAAGAAGCTCTCTCCGGTGGAAACCTTGAAATCGGTTTTCTCCCGGATCCAGGCCCACAACGATGCTGTCAATGCCTTCGCTTTGCTGGACGAGGAAGGGTCAATGGCGGCAGCCCGGGCGTCCGAGGCGCGCTGGCAACGGGGCAATCCGGAAGGCCTTCTGGACGGCGTGCCGGTCACCATCAAGGATCTGGTTCTCACCCAAGGCTGGCCGACTCTCCGGGGCAGCCGAGCGGTGGACCCGGCCGGACCCTGGGACGTGGACGCACCCGCGACCGCGGCCCTCAGGCGCCACGGGGCGATCCTCGTGGGTAAGACCACGACGCCCGAGTTCGGCTGGAAAGGCGTGACCGACAACGGTCTCACCGGCGTGACCCGCAACCCCTGGAACACGGAATTGACCCCCGGTGGGAGCAGCGGCGGCGCGGCGGCCGCCTGCGCGCTGGGGATGGGGGCACTGCATATCGGCACCGACGGCGGCGGCTCCATTCGCATACCGGCGGGATTCACCGGAATTTTCGGTATCAAGCCAAGCTTCGGTCGCGTTCCGGCGTGGCCGCTGAGCCCCTTCGGAACCGTCGCCCACGTAGGGCCGATGACGCGCACGGTGACGGACGCGGCGCTGATGCTCAACGTCATCAGCGAATACGACGCCCGCGACTGGCACGCGCTTCCCGAGGACCACCAGGATTACCTGGAGGACCTGAGCCAAGGGATTCGAGGGCTCCGGATTGCCTACAGCCCGGACCTCGGATACGTGGATGTGGACGCCGAGATCGCCGCCGGAGTGAAAGCGGCGCTCGGCGTGCTCGAGGACCTGGGTGCCCGGGTGGAGGAGGTGTCGGCGCCCTTCGCCCCCAGCGGCCCAATCTTCCTCGTACACTGGGCCTGCGGCGCATCCCAGCTGATGAAATTATTCACCGAGGAACAGCGCTCTCTAATCGACATGGGGCTTTTGGAGATGGCGGCCTATGGAGACCGGGTTTCGCTCTCCGACTACCTGGACGCGGCGGCCGCCCGCGGGGCTCTGGGCGAATCCATGCAGGGGTTCCACGATCGCTACGACCTGCTGGTGACGCCGAGCTTGCCGATTCCGGCGTTCGCCGCGGGGATGGAGAAGCCCGACTTCATGGCCGCCGATCGCTGGGCCGACTGGACCCCGTTCACCTACCCCTTCAATCTGACCCAGCAGCCGGCCTGCTCGGTGCCCTGCGGCTTTACCCGCGAAGGGCTTCCCATGGGGATGCAAATTGTCGCCGCCAAGTACGCGGATGCGCTGGTGCTGAGGGCGGCGCGCGCCTTCGAGTCCGCGCGCCCGTTCGAGATGCCCGGCGCACCGAGGGCGCCGAAGGCGGCGTAACGACGGCTCGAGTGTGTTCCGGGCGTGCAGCCAAGAAAGTCACTCGCATCGGACGTTCCCGCGTCGAGAGGCGCGTGATCGAAGAGCCTTCGGCAACCGATTCACCCACAGCGGCGCTGGCGC
>DATIPL010000703.1:0-6282 GCA_035471965.1 Gammaproteobacteria bacterium | reverse complement strand
TACAAGCAGGCGCTTCGCTACGGACTCTTCGACAAGATGAAGGTGGCGACGACGCTCGCCTTCGGCGGCGTGCCACACGCGATCGGCAAGGACCATCCGGAAGGAGTGCTGGCCGGTGTGCACGCCAACTATCACTTCCTCTATCCGTCCGGCGATCGCTGGCCGCTCAACAAGAGCTTCGTCGAGCGCTACCACACGCGCTGGAAGGAGTATCCGAGCTTCGAGTCGGATGGCGGGTATGCTGCGCTGTACGCCTACAAGGCGGCGGTCGAGAAAGCGAACCAGCTCGTGGGTGGCTGGCCCGAGGACGAGGCCATCATCAGTATGCTGGAGGGCATGGGACTGGATACGCCGGCGGGATATCTCTATATCCGCCCGGACAACCACCAGGGATACAAGGACGCGGTAACGGGCCTGAGCAAGAATCTGCCCGGCTACGACTTCCCGGTGTGGGATCCGGAGAGCATCATCTCCATTCCCATTCGCAACATCACCGCGCCGCCCAACTGGCCGAAGCCGGGGCAGGGACACGAGGAGTCCACCGCGGCGGCCAACTGGATCAAGACCACCTGGCCCTCGGTGGCTTGAGCGCCTAAAAGGTAAAGCGGCCGTGCCTTCGTGGCGCGGCCGCTTGCACCTTCACGCGTTGATCGCTCGAATCAAGCGAGGGTACATAATGCGCGCCGCCCCGGCGGTGCTGGCATGTCTCGCCGTTGCATTTTTCTTTCCGCGCGCCCACGCCGGTCACGAAATCGCCTACTACCCGTCGTTCTATCCCCAGGAAATTACCGTTCAAACGCTGGATCCGGCCACCGCTGCGGAGCAACTGTCAAAAAACAGTCTGCACGCCTACATCGGCGCGACGCCGAAATTCAGCGCGGCCGTACCGGAGCACCTGGAGCCGGTGGAATCCCTGGACGGTTTCCTGGTGCTCAGCTTCGATCCGGCCTCCGCGGCCTTTCAAGATCGGGAGGAACGCTGCGCGGCCGGGCGTGGAATCATTCGGGCGCTTTCCGCTGAGGTTAAAGGCGTGGTCTTGAGCGCCTATCCCGTTACGCCGTTTCATCCGGACTATCTCCACCATCTGGACCGCGTCGAGGAAGCCTCGCAAGCGCTGATGTCCGAACAGGGCGTGCCTCCCGATCTCAGAGTGAAAGCGCAAGGCGAGCGCGCCGAAGCGCTGGCCGGCACGCGCCTCGCCCCGGAAGGCGAGCACTGGGACGTGCGCCTGGAGAGGGTGCGATTGAGCGCGCTGGCAAAAGAATTCAACCTGCCGTCCAGCGTCCAGTCCTCGCCGCCGTGGCAAAAACAGGGCTGGTATCAGGCCTACCGTCTGTTATTCAGCGCAATGGCCGATCCGGCGCTGAAAAAAAACGTCGAGCTGACCTACGGGCGCCTCATCAAGGGCGAATACAAAGGCCGCAAGGAGCGGATCAATCTGGAGCGCCGCCTGGTCGCCGATCTCGCCTTCGAGTGCCGGCGCATGGTGGCGGGCTACACCTTGAGACGAGAGTACTACAGCGCCGATCTTTCAGGCGGAATCGAAAACGTCGCCTACGACGGCCAGTCTGGATTGAACTCGGCCGTCTTTGTCCGCACGGCAAAGCTCAAGGATTTTCCCTGGAACGGCTGGCTTTACTTGGGCACCGAGGGGAGCGCGGAGGCCGCGTGGAATCCCGTCGCCGGATTTACCGATACCGCGGGCAAGCTCATCTGGTCGGCGCTCGGGGATACGGCGCTCATGCCCATGCCGTACAACGCGAGCTTCATCCCCAACCGCGTGAGCGCGGAAGTCGGAAGCGCCGACGGGAAAAAAGTTTTCAACTTCAAGGTTCCCCCCGCGGCGCTCACCTTCAAACCCGGCAGCGGGGAGCTGCGCATGGTGGGCGCGGGCAGAACCAGCAGCAGCAAGATCACCTACCGGGTCAATGCGTCGCTCTATCAGGACGGCACGAAAACGGAAGTGAGCGATCTGCTCTACGCTTACATCTTCGCCTTTCGGTGGGGCGAGAAGTCGAACGCCGGCGATCGCGCATTCGATCCCGTCGTCGAGTCCGCCACCCGGCTCATGCGCGAGCTTTTCGTGGGGTTGAGGGTGGTCAGGGTGGACAGCAAGACAACCGAGCTCGCGCCGGATATCAAGTACATCCGCGAAACTCCGGAGGTGGAGGTCTACCTCAATCACGGTAAAAGCGATCCGTTGGAGATCGCCGCCATGGCGCCGCCGTGGAGCACCCTTCCCTGGCACCTGGTGGTGCTGATGGAAGAAGCGGTAAAGCGGGGTCTCGCCGCGTTTTCCGAAATGGAGGCCGACCGCACCGATACGAGCTGGCTCGATCTAGCGCGGGATCCGAAGATCCAGACGGAACTCCGCGCGCTCATCGCCGAATTCGAGAAACAAGGCTACCGCCCCGACGAGCTGACGGCGCGCGTTTCCCGGGACGACGCGCGTGCGCGCTGGGCCGCGATCAAGAAATTCGCCGAAACCCATCATCACCTGCTGGTCACGAACGGACCGTTTCGCTTGAAAGAATGGTCCGAAAACAAGGCGGTGCTCGAGGTGGTCCGCGAGCTCACCTATACCTGGGGCGTGGGCGCCTTCGATGGTTACGCCTACCCCGCGCGGGCGGTGATCACGGATGCCAGGCGCGTTGACGGTAAAGTGGTCCTGGACGTGGAACTGGAGAAAGTGGTGAAAGCGCAGCGGCGTTACTCGACGCTGCGGGAGGCTTTTGGAAAAGAAGCGAGCCGCGGGCTCTTTCGAATCCGCGCCGACGCGCCCTACCTGCTGCTCAACGCCAACGGCGAAGTGATCCACACGGGCGCAGCGAGTCACGTTGCCGACGGCAGGTTCGAAATCCCGCTGCCCAAAGGTTTGCCCGCCGGCCGCTACACCCTGCTCGCCGGCGTCTTTCCGGACGGCAATACGCTGCGCCCGGGGGTCACGCGGCTCACGTTCAAGGCCGGCACTTGATGCAAAGCAGCAATACGAAGGCCGCGCGTGCTGTTACTCTACGCGTGCGCGACCAGAACAACCAAAACAGGGAGGCCGGTTACCCGGTCATGGTCGAAGCATGGATATTTTCCTCCTCCAGGTCCTGAACTCGCTCTTCTACGCCTCGGTGCTGTTCCTGCTCGCCGCGGGCCTGAGCCTCATCTTCGGCGTCATGGGGATCATCAATCTCGCCCACGGCATGCTCTACGCGGTGGGCGCCTATGTCACCGCCTGGGCGGTGACCGGCGTCGCCGCGCAGGTGCACCCGGCGGCGCTGTTTCTGCTGCTGCCTTTGGGCGCCGTGGTGGTCGCCGCCGTCGGCATGCTCATCGAGCCGGTGCTGCTTCGACCCATGTACAAGCGTCCGGAGGAATACCAGCTGCTGATCACCTTCGGCCTGCTCCTGGTCCTGGAAGACGTGATCCGGCTGATCTGGGGCGGAACGCCGCTGTCCGCCAGTCCCTTGATCGACGCCATGGGCATCATCCGCACCGGCGGCATCGTCTATCCCGCTTACAACCTGCTGGTAATTCTCATCGGCATCGCCGCCGCCATCGGTCTTTGGGCGTTCGTGTACCGCACGCGCTTCGGCGTGCTGCTTCGAGCCACCTCGCAAAACCGCCGCATGGCCTCGGCCCTGGGATTGAACGTTGGACGCGTTTACATCCAGGCCTTTGGCATCGGCTGCTTCCTGGCGGGTCTGGGCGGCGCCATCGTCGTTCCAAGTCAGGCGGCGGTGCTCGGCATGGGCGTCGAAGTGCTGGTGATCGCCTTCGTAGTGGTGGTGATCGGTGGCTTGGGCTCTCTCGAGGGCGCCCTGATCGGCGCGCTGATTGTCAGTTTCCTGAGAACCGGCGTGATCCATTTCTACGAGGAGTTCGAGCTGGCGGCGCTTTATCTCGTCGCCGCGGTGGTGCTGCTGGTCAGGCCGACGGGTCTTTTCGGGAAGCCGCAATGAACCGGCGCGTCATGGGATTGAATTTCTGGCAGTGGGGCATCGCCGCGGCCGCCGTCATCGTGCTGCTCGTCATTCCGAGCATTGCCGGCGTTTACCATACGCAGCTATTAACCTACGGCCTCATCTTTGCCATCGCCGCGCTCGGCTTCAACCTGCTGCTGGGATATACGGGGTTGCTTTCCTTCGGACACTCTGCGTACTTCGGCGCGGGCGCCTACGGCGTGGCGCTGATGGTGAAGTACTGGAGCGTATCCTCCATGGAGCTCTACATTGTCGGCGGGGTGCTGATCACGGCAGCGGTCTCGGCGCTCTTCGGCGCCATCTGCGTGCGCCATACCAAGATCTTCTTCGCCATACTTACGCTGGCGCTCTCCCAGGTGCTGTGGACCCTGGCCTACAAGTTTTTCTGGATCACCGGCGGCACCGACGGTCTGAGAGTGCCGTTCAGCAAAATGACGCTTTTAGGCGGCGCCATCGATTTCACGGACGGCGGCTCGTACGTCAAGTTCATCCACGCGTATTACTATTACGTCCTGGTCATCTTCTGCGTCTGCGTGGCGGTGATGTGGCTCATCGTCCACTCGCCGTTCGGCAAGACCCTGCAGGCCATCCGCGACAACGAGACCCGGGCGCGTTTCCTGGGCGTCGGCATCCTGCGCTACCGCTGGCTTGCGTTCCTGGTCTCCGGCATCTTCACGGGGCTCGCCGGGGTGCTCTGGGTGCCGCTCAACGGGCTCACCACCCCCGATATCCTTTACTGGCCGATGTCCGGAAAGATCGTATTTTTCACGGTGCTTGGCGGCTTTCGCAACTTCACCGGTCCCATCGTCGGCGCCGTCGGCTACAACTATCTTGAAGTCTTCGCGGTCGCCAAGACCGAGTATTGGCAGTTCTTGCTTGGCAGCGTCCTCATCGCTCTGGTGCTGTTCATGCCCGGCGGCATCGTGGGTGCGCTTTCGAGCCTGACCGGCAAGCTGAAGTCAACGCTCGGGCCAAAGGAAGCAAAGCCGGAGCCCGCGCGGCAGAAGCAGCCGCAGCCGGGGGATTGAGCATGCGTCTGCTCGAAACCCGCAAATTGAAAAAATACTTCGGTGAAACCCGGGCGGTGGACAACGTCGACTTCGTTGTCAACGAGGGAGAATTCCTGTCGCTCGTCGGCACCAACGGTGCAGGGAAAACCAGTCTGGTCAATCTCATCACCGCTTATCTCCGCCCGGACAGCGGCGTGATTACTTTCTCGGGCCAGGACATCACTCACGTCTCGGTGAACGAGCGCATTCGCGCAGGCATCGCAAGAAGCTTTCAGATCGTCAACCTGTTTGACGATCTCTCCGCCTTCGACAACGTGGCGCTGGCGATTTTCTCCCGGGAACGAAAGACCAAAAATCTTTTCAGCCTGGCGGAGCACGACAAAGCCGTCACCGATGAGGCCATGGACGTGCTGGCACAGTTCGGCCTGGACGATATGGCAAAAACGCGCGCCGGAGGCTTGGCGCAGGGCGAGCGGAAGCTCTTGGACGTCGCTATTGCGTATGCGCTCCGGCCGAAGCTCTTGTTCCTGGACGAGCCCACCAGCGGGGTCAGCACGCGCAACAAGGCGCAAATCATGGACACCGTCTCCAACGTGGTGCGCTCAGGGCACATCACCGCCGTGGTCATCGAGCACGACATGGATGTGGTGTTCAAGTACTCCGATCGCATCGTGGTGATGCACGAGGGCGGCATGCTTGCCGACGGCACCCCCGACGAGATCAGGCGGAACCAGGACGTGGCCACCTACCTCCTGGGCCAGCCGATCGGCAACGAAAAAGCGCACTGACGCATGCTCGAGATCGAGAACATCCACACCTTCCGCGGGCCGGCGCACATCCTGCACGACGTGAGCCTGAGCGTCCGCGAAGGCGAGATCGTCTGCCTGGTGGGGCGGAACGGCGCCGGCAAGACCACCACCATGGAAAGCATCATGGGCTTTCTGCCGGTGAATTCGGGCCAGATCGTGTTTCACGGCGAGCACATCACGAACCTGCCGGTGCACCAGCGCGCGCGCCGGGGCGTGGGCTACGCGCCCGAAGGCTGTGAGATCTTTCCGGAACTCACCGTGGACGAGAATTTGAAGATCAGCCGCTGGATGTCCGAAAGCGCCCACCGCAGGCTCGGGCCCGTCGACGGCGACGTCATGGAGCGCGTGTTCTCGGTGTTCCCTGAAGTCAAAGAACTGCTCGAACGCGAGGGCCTGAATTTAAGTGGCGGGCAGCGCAAGATGGTGGCCATCGCCAGAGCCATGGCCCTCGGCCCCACGCTTCTGATGCTGGACGAAGCCTTCGAGGGC
>DATIPL010000702.1:0-5376 GCA_035471965.1 Gammaproteobacteria bacterium | reverse complement strand
TCTTTCTCGCCATGTGTCCTTAGTTGCTCAAGGTAGCACTCAAGCTCTGCACACACCTCCCCGAATGCGGCCGCATCGTCCGGAGACACATACTCCAGACGTAATATGATACGCTCGAAGTTGGCTTGAAGCTTCCCGCGCACGTCTTTCAACGCTCTTACCTTACTGGCCAGATGTGGGTTGGCATCGGTGATCGAGTGCATGTAACCGCCATGGTCTGCAAGGACCCGCGTGCGGGTCAGGTGGCGTTCAAAGGACCTCGCAGTGAAGCGCAACGTTGCGAGCTTATGGCTGTTTCCCCGGTCGCGCGTCATCCACTGGAGCGCGATTCTGAGCGATTGCTCAATGCCCAGCAGGATCGCAAGCTCGACGTCGGCCTGCCTGGCGATCTCCTGCGCTTCAGTTGTTCTCGATTCTGTTGGCTTACTCATCTTCATCGAAGTCCCGATCGAGGGCGATTGGCCGTCCGACCTTGCGTTCGCCCGAGATATCGTGTGCCTGTCGCCGGCGCACTTCTGTTGACAATGCCCGCGCGAGCATGCACATGAACTCGCCAAGCCCATCCAAGTACGCGGTCGTGCGGATCGTACTCTGCCCACACCCGCAGAAACGGAAACTCAGATGCCTGGGCTCAGTATTCCTTTCGTTATTCGACCTGTTTCGCCTTCAACTTCGCGATGCTTGTCAGGTCATCGATGACAAGATCCGTGATTTCGCCATCGAGCTTTCGCAAGGACAAACGAAGAAGCTGTAGTTTTCCGCCGGCATTTGGCGTATTCGGGTCGCCGTTCTGCGCATACCATGCACCGGTTGGCTCGTGCCTCCACGTCACTACCGTGCCGAATGTCTCGGACGTACCGAATACTCCTCTTCCGGTCCTGGATTCTTTCTGGACGCGGACCGGCGTTCCTTCCGGGAGCTGTCGGTTGAGTTTCGCAATCATAGTTGCCGAGCAGTTCTTCATTCGGTTCGTCGCCACCTTACACCCGGAGCTTCCCGCTTCCGGAGTTGTCTTGCGTCGAGAGCGCTCAGCCGAGAATCTCGAGCAACCTCTCGACAGTACCGTCCACTCGCTCGGGCGTTAGGAAAGTCCCGGCCTTGATCTCAGCGCGGATCTCAAGGGTCCGGGCGATTCGCACGTGAGATTGACCGTCAGCCCGCGAAAGCGCTATTCCCGCCGGGGATAGCTCCACTGTATCTTGGACGGGCGAGCCCGTCGCAGGCTGTCCAGTGATTGCCTTTTCGCTACCCACACCAATCCGGACCGAGGCTTCGCAGCCAGCGATTCCTGACACGATGTTTATTGGTGTCGCATCCATGCACGTCTCCCGTCATCCTTATCGCGAGCGCTGTCCCGCGGAATGCTGACTACCCTGTTTCCGGCCTACCGACCAAGATCTATCACGCCCTTTGTTGCACGCCTGACCGAAAGCCATAGAACCGGAGTGCCCTACGCGGGCACTGGCGTTGCGTGACCCCCCCAGCGATGATGAATCGCCTTCCATTGTAGAGCTTGGAACAGGCCGGCCACACCCACGACAACATAGACCAGCCGAGTCAGTGCCGTTGCGTCACCGAGCACGGCCGCCACAAGATCGTATCGAAACAGCCCGACCAAACCCCAATTCAGTGCGCCAACTACAACTAAGACTGCCGCAAGAACATCGATAAACTTCATCTGTGTTTCTCCTTTATGTTGATCCACAATCCCATGCTTCGCTCGAAGTAACTCCACGCTCTCTCCCGCACTTGACAAACGTCTCTCGCTCATCCGTACGCCGTAATTCTTCTACGAACCAACTCCGCTTGGTCTCCGTGCCTGTCCGAGCCCTCCACGTCCTCACGATGCGGGTCGCATACGGCCACCGGTTCGCCTCGCATAGCGTGCTCATGATTACGGCCCCGGACGGCCTCCATCATGATGCCTCATTGGTGCCCCGCACGACGTCGCGTACCATCGGATGCTCCGCCAACTGGCCTGCATCGAGGCGCATCAGATTGCCCTCGAATTCCTGAAGGTGTCCCGGTAGTAGTCCCGAGGAAGCCTTCCGGAGAGCGCCGAGCATGCGAGGAGGCGCAAAGATGACCAGGTGATCGATCTCGTGCTTCTTGACGTTCTCCTGCAAGTTTTCCACGATCTTCCCCGCGAAACGTCGCTCCCTTTCCTCGACGTCTTGGGTTATGCCGTCGCCCGTCTGTGGACGCATGCGTTCCCGTTCTGGATACGCGTTCTCGATGGCTTCATACTCGTCAACGTGTGGCGTGCCTTGCTCAGTCAAGCGGCAGCACAAGAGCCGGCAGTTCTCTGCGTCTGCCAGGGCAAACCATGCGTGGTCTGGTAGTTCGACATTCGTCTTACCCATCGGTGTTCTCCTTGCTGTTTTCTCCCATGTTGCAGGTCTCTCTAGTCTCTCCTGCGGTCTTGGGCGTGTGGCCGGTCCCCGTCGAGTAAAGCGCGTATCTATGTGCGCCCGTGACCACGGCGATTGCACAATCGGCAACTTGAAGGACGCTGCCGACACATCATGTATGCATCTGGCCACCTTCACCTTCCCATCGGTCGAGTGCCTCTTCCGCCGCCCTCGGCCCCGGTTCACTTCCGTTCCAGGTGTCCGTTGGTACGCTATGGGCGAGCTGGTATACCTGTACCGTCGTACCGCTCGTGAACACGCCCACGACGGTGCCGGTAGCCGGCTCGACTTCCGCGGTAGCCTCACGCACCTCCACGCCGGTGATCCTCTTGATCTCCTGCCGCAACGACGCGGAGCCGCTGGCAAACAACTGTCGGTGAAAGTCCTGTATCTGGGCGGCGCCCTCGGGGCTTTTCGCCAGCGCCTTCTCGGCCTCCGACAAGGCCCCGTGCAACGTGATAACCAGCGTGGTGTCGCTCAGCACCACGGTCACGGACTTGGGTGTGTTGCCTGTCCTCTCCCGCTCGAAAAGACTGGCCGCCTGGGCAATCTGGCGCGCCATTGTTGAATTGGGTTTTTCCATGGCGTTCCCCCTTGGCCGCTACGGCCGTCCACTACCATCGCAAGCGAAATAAGCCGGCGCGGTGAAACACCATAAGGTGTCTGACCACGCCGGCTTACTCTTCAACGAGCCACCCGGCACGGCCGGGTTGCCCTTCGTCTAGTCATCCGACTCAAATCGTGATCGCAGCCGAATCAAACGTCACTGGTGGCTCCGTACATTCTCTTACTGACCGCACGAATGCCGACCAGCATCTGTAGCGCAGGCTACGAGCGGACCTCCTCCCTCATAACAGAAGGCTTAACCACCCGCTGGGCCGCCCGCCCCAACTCCGCCGACCCGTGTTTTCCGTCTTCGCCTCGGCGTCGTCCGTTTCCGCCCGGCAGCGGCAAAACGCCGGCCATCTCTCCGATGACATTGACCAGTTCACAGCCTGACGGAATGACGATCTTGGCATTGTGGCTCAGTGAGCTCTCGAGGGCCTCCAGCTTCCTCAAAAGCTGTGCGTTTCCAACGAAGTATGTGTTGGCCGCCTCGTTCACCAGTTTTATTGCCTGGGCCTCGCCCTCCGCCGCAAGAATCTTTGCCTGCCTGATGCCTTCGGCCTTCTTGATTTCCGCCCTCTTTTCCCCATCCGCCTGTCTCTCGACCGCGTTGGCGAAATCCAAGGCGGCTACCTTTTCGTTCTCCGCCTTCACGACCTTGTTCATCGTCTCCTGGACGTCCTGCGGGGGGTCGATTTCCTTCAGTTCGGTCCTGACGATCGACATGCCCCAGCTCATGGTTTCCTTGCTCAACGTTTTCAGAAGCGCACCGTTGATGTTGTCGCGTTCGCTGTTGGCGGATTTCAATGTCAACGTGCCGATGATATTGCGGAGTGTCGTACGAGCCAGGCTGACAATCTGACTCTGGTAGTTGTTGACGTGGTACTGGGAGCTCTTGACGCTCTCCTCGTCGTCCTTCACTTTGAAGTAGACTTGGGCATCCACCCTGGCGTTGAGATTGTCGTTGGTGATGATCTCTTGCGGCTGGGCATCAACCATCTGCTCCGTCGTGTTGACCTTGATCATTCTGTCAATGACAGGGATGATCCAGTTGAAACCAGGATTCGCGAAACGCCGGTACCTGCCGAGTCTCTCGACGAGCCCCTTGTGCGTCGGACGAACAAGCCTGATGCCTGAGAAAGAGACCACTAAAGCAACGACAACGACGAAGATCACTGCATACACGATCGGATACATGAAGATTCTCCTTTTAGATCAGTCAGTCATCCAAGCGACTCGAGTCATAACCAGACCTCCTTCTTTAGCGCAGACGATCTCGCTGCGCTGGTGATCACGCGCGTCCCGTAGGCAGCAGGATGATCAGAATGGAGCAACTGGAAGACCTTTCATCCAGGTGACACGAGGAGGGCTTAGCGCCGCGTCCTTCGCCTTCGGCGCCAGCGGCTCCGATTTCGAACCAGATACGATTCTCAGAGGTCTTTGCATCAGCGGCATTTGACCTCGATCTCACGCGGTTTCACCTTCTCGTCTTTCGGCAAATGCACGGTCAGGACGCCGTTCTTGAATTCGGCGGAGATCCTTTCCGTATCGATCGCTTCGCCGATGGTGAACGTACGGTGAAAATCGCCGATTCCGTATTCGCCGTGCAGGAACGTGATGTCGTCGTGGCGCGGACTGACTTTGCCGTAAATCGTCAGCACGGGCTTTTCGAAGCTAACATCCAAATCCCTCGGCATGACACCGGGTAGATCGCCGTACAGAATCGTCTCGTCGTCGTTTTCCCAGATGTCGAACCGGGGACTGAAAGTAATCCCGCCGAGTGTGCGTTCCACGGGGGCAACGTCGCTTTGGGTTTCTTCCGTCGTTAAGGTTGGTGACATTGTCTGCACCTCCACTTTGTCAAAAAAATACATTCCAGAACGTTGTTTCGCGCTCGCATTGACATCTGATTTCGTGTCGAGGCCCACCTCCGTAACGTGGCCGCACTCGACCCAACCTGCCGAAGTGGAAGGCGGACGACCTGCGGCCGGTGTCGGAATCAGGTGGCTTTGGCCTCGATTCGCCGCGCCTCGGCCTCCTTTCGCTTCGGCAACGTGATGGTCAACACACCGTGCCTGAATTTGGCCGTGACCTTGTCGCTGTCCACGTACTGAGGCAACACGCCCACCCGCGAGAACTTGCCATGGCCTCGCTCCCGACGATGCCACGTGCCCTCTCCCAGCTCGGGTTGCTTGCCCTCGCCTTTGATCGACAGCTCGTTGTCGCCTTTGACAAAGATTTCCAGGTCGGTCACCTCAAGCTCGGGAAGTTCCGCTTCGACGTACAGGTTGTTGTCGTCCTCCCAGAGGTTGAGCGGCGGATAGGCGCTGTGGGCAGTCCGCCTCGGGTCGTTCATCAC
>DATIPL010000701.1:0-11775 GCA_035471965.1 Gammaproteobacteria bacterium | reverse complement strand
TCGCGCAGGGCGATGATGGCATCCAGCGCGGCAAAAGAATGGCCGCAGCATCCGTGGTTTTTCTGGGTCATGCGGGTGATATTGAAATGCTGACCCAGATCCGATACGGCGAGATCCCAGTCCACGTCCCGGCTCATGGCGTTACCGAAGCCCCGCGGGCCGTCCAGCATGCCTGATGCCCCGGTGACACCGCGGGATGCGGCGAGCGCCACCAGAACGCCTGTTTCCGCAGCGCGGCCCGCGTGCAGAGGTTTGCCCATGGCGTCGGAGCGAAATGCCTGCTGCAGTCCCGCCGCCATGGTGGCGGCGTTGGCGAGCGCATGCTCGGTTTCGTCCGAGTCCAGGTCGAGGATCGAACATCCCGCTGCTGCGGCGCCGAAAGCGCCCACCGTTCCGGTGGTGTGCCAGTACTCGTAGTGGGCGGGCGTGACGGCGGCGCCGATCCGGGTCGAAACCTCGTAGCCCGCGACGATGGCCCGAAGCAGTCGGTCCCCGTTCAGCTGCCGGTCCTGGGCCATCGCGAGCGCGGCGCTGATCACGGGGGAGCCGGGGTGATAAATGGCATCCCGGAAGATGTCGTCGAACTCCACCGTATGGGACGCCGCGCCATTGATAAGGGCCGCGGCGCGCGCCAGCGCCCGTCGGCCCGCTGGAACCAACACGGCCCTGCCGCGGTCGAGCTCGTCGGCCAGCGCTTGACACAAGAAGGTGGCCGGTGGACGAACTCCGCCGGGAATCGTGGTCGCGAACCAGTCGATGAGGCAGCGGCGGGCGGCGTGTCGGACCTCGTCGGGCAATTCGATCCGGCCGACCTCGACCACGTGATTTGCGAAGACTTTGGTGGGCATGCGCGAGACGGCCCCGGTTCCTTTGGCTGCTGATCCGCCGGTCAACTCATCAAGGATAACGCAGATGGGCGCCGAGGGGGGATTGCGAGGCGCGCAGGCCGCACGCTTCTCTTTTTTGTGATGCCGTGCGCTGGAAGTTGGTGGATGGTAGGTGGTAGATGGAATATGGGGTGAGAATGCGTCCGCATTGCCCGCCCCCATCTACTATCTACCATCTACGAACTTCCGATCACTTCTCATGAACTAGATTGGCTGACAAGCGGACAAATCAGGCCCGCGGTTCGGTATCCTATGCGGTCCAAACGCACTCTGTGATGAATCAGGAAGACCACTCCGATGTCCGAACTCAAGACAGACGTCGTCATTGTCGGTGGCGGTAACGCCGCCCTGTGCGCCGCGCTTGCGGCCGCCGAGCAGGGCGCGAAGGTCATGGTGCTGGAATGTGCGCCGGAGTCCGAACGCGGCGGCAACAGCCGCTTTACCGCCGGCGCCATGCGCGTGGTATTCGAAGGCGTGGACGACCTCCGGAAGATCATGGAGCTCAGCGATGAGGAGGTTTCCAGTACGGAATTCGGAAGCTACAGCTTCGACGACTACTTCGACGACATGGCGCGCATCACCCGTTATCGCGCCAATCCCGACCTGGTGGAAACCCTGGTCCGCGACAGTCACGACACCATGGTGTGGATGCGCGCCAAGGGCGTGCGCTTTCAGCCGTCCTACGGCCGCCAGGCGTTCAAGGTTGACGGCCGCTTCCGCTTCTGGGGCGGGCTCGCCGTCGAGACCTGGGGAGGCGGCCCCGGCTTGGTGGACTCGCTCTATCAGTCGGCTGAAAAGGCCGGCGTCGAAGTGCGTTATGCCACCCGCGCCGTGTCGCTGCTCATGGAAGAAGGTGAATGCCGCGGCGTCGTCGCCCGCCGCCAGGGAGAGACAACTGATATCCGCGCCGGCGCCGTGGTGGTCGCCAGCGGTGGCTTCGAGGCCAATGCCGAGTGGCGCACCAGATACCTGGGTTCGGGATGGGATCTGGCCAAGGTCCGCGGGACCCGTTTCAACACCGGCGACGGCATCCGCATGGCCCTGGACGCGGGCGCATTGCCCTATGGCAACTGGTCCGGATGTCACTCCGTGGGCTGGGACCGCAACGCGCCCGAGTTCGGAGATCTTGCGGTCGGCGATAACTTCCAGAAGCACAGCTATCCCTTCGGGATCATGGTCAACGCGAACGGTGAGCGTTTCGTCGACGAGGGCGCGGACTTTCGGAACTACACTTACGCCAAGTACGGACGCGTGATCCTGGAGCAACCCGGGCAGTTCGCGTGGCAGGTATTCGATGCCAAGGTGGCGCATCTTCTGCGGGACGAGTACCGGATCCGCCAGGTGACCAAAGCCAAGTCGGATAATTTGGAATCGCTTGCGGAAATGCTCGAAGACGTCGACGCGGAAAAGTTTCTTGCCTGCGTCGAGGAGTACAACGCCGCGGTGGCGACCGACGTGCCTTTCGATCCGACGGTAAAAGACGGGCGCTGCACCCGGGGGCTTTCCGTGCCGAAGTCCAACTGGGCGAACACCCTCGATACGCCCCCCTTCGAAGCCTACGCGGTCACATGCGGCATCACCTTCACTTTCGGCGGATTGCAGATCAATGGCGACGCCCAGGTCATGAGCGTCGATGGTGTGCCTATTGCGGGGCTGTTTGCAGCCGGCGAGCTGATCGGAGGTTTGTTCTATTTCAACTACCCGGGCGGCACGGGTCTGATGTCAGGGGCGGTGTTTGGACGAATTGCCGGGCGTTCCGCGGCCAAGGCGGTGCGTGCCTGAGCAAAGCTGCGCTCTGCGTGGCCTTTGCACCCGTCGTTGTGGCGATCTTTTTTCTTTCCTGAACGCCTTTCCTACTCTTCCGCCGGCCGCAAGGCGCGCCCCTCCCGCACTCAAATCCTTGAAGTTTCGACTATATTTCAATGGATTGGCCGGCGACCGCCCGTCCCAGGCCGGCAGCGGATTACGAACCAAGGCAACGTATGGATACCGTTGTAGAAGAAGTCGCCATCGTCTTCGCCGACGTCACCGGCAGCGTACGTCTGTTCGATGCGCTGGGTGACGAAACCGCGTGGAAACTGATTCAGAAATGCCTGAAGGGTATGACCGAGGAGGTCAACGAGCACCAGGGACGCGTAATCAAGACCATCGGTGACGAAGTCATGTGTACCTTTTCCAGCGCCGACGATGCGGTGAAGGCTGCGGTGGGCATGCAGGAACGGGTCCGTGACGATTCCATCGGCGGCGAGACCAACCAGCCGGCGCTCGCCGTGCGCATTGGAATACATTTCGGAGAGGTGATTCCCAAGGACAACGACGTCTTTGGAGATGCGGTGAATCTTGCGTCCCGCATGGCGACCGCAGCCAAGGGCGGGCAGATCATTACCACGCAGTTCACTGCCGAAGCGCTTTCAAAGCGGCTGAAATCCATGGTAAGACTCGTTGACCGGATGCCGGTCAAAGGCAAACGGGACCCAATCAACATTTACGAAGTGGTGTGGGAGGACGGCGCCACGAATGTGGCGACCAACGCCGTCAAGGCTTCAGACGTGGAAGCGCAACTGTCTCTTCGCTACCGGGACAAGGTACTGGTGATGGATCACACCAGTGCACCGATGATGTTGGGAAGGGGCAGGCAGGCGCATCTGCGAGTCGATGACGCCAACGCTTCGCGAATGCATCTCCGAGTGGAGTACTCCCGCGGAAAATTCATGGTCTTCGATGAAAGCGTCAACGGTACCTACGTTCTGACTCCGGCGGGCGAGGTAATGTTACGCCGGAACGAATCCCACGTTCTTTCGGGCACGGGTCAGATCAGTCTCGGCCGCAAGGTCGACGGTAATGAAAACGCCGTGCACTATGAATGCGAAGGCGGAAAATGATCAGCCGTAATTCGAACTCTCGTGGGCGACCCCCGCAGAGTGCGCCGCGCGCACCTCAGTGTTCAATGGGAAACATCTCGACCGGATTCGGTCTCACCACTTTGGCGAAAACGAACTTCGCGCGAACGGCACGCTGATTCCGGTGCACACGGCGCGTTCCGCTATCGTGGGTCGCTGAATTCCCTATCGCTTCCAGTCCCCCGCCTCCGGCCCTCCAGTCACGTCAGCGGCTGCATGACGTGATTCTGAAATCCGGTGCGCTCCTGCAGACGATCGTGCCATTTGACCAGGTTCGGAAGCTCGGGTCGCTCGATATCCATATTGAACCAGCGCCAGGCGGCGCAGCCAATGGGAATGTCGCCCATGGTGAATCCGTTGCCGGCGACGAACGCCGTCTTCTCGAGCTGTTGGTCGAGAATCGACCATAACGCGTTGAGGTTTTTTATCGCGGCGTCAACGCGTTTGGGGTCCTTATGCTCGGGTGAGTTTCGCACCACGCCCCAGAAGATGTAGGTCACGTCGGGATGGATGCTGGTCTGCTGCCAGTCCATCCACTGATCCGCCAGCGCCCGCTCGCCCTCGTCTTTCGGGCAAATCCTTCCAAGGCCGTATTTGGCGCTGAGGTATCGGACGATGACGTTCGACTCCCACAGCACCAGTTCGCCGTCCTTCATGGTGGGAACCTTGCGATTAGGATTCAGGTCGCCATAGTAGCCTTCGTTGACTACCCCGAACTGCATGCCGGCATCCTCTCGCTCGTATTGCATATCGAGCTCCTCCAGACACCAAAGCACTTTCATCACGTTGATGGAGTTGGTTCTCCCCCAGATCTTGAGCATCAGACTCCCCCTTCACTCCTTCCTTTCTTATTGATCGCTGGCCCGAATTCTAACCCAGTCAGGTGACGTTTCGCGTCTTTTCGTCATCATGAATGCAGGCGCTTGAATCGCCGCGGAGCCGGGTCGTCCGTTCGGCATCGAAGAAGCCCTTTCTCGACCAGAACGCGGGAATTTCACGCGGGCTCGCGCGCGGCCGTTTCGCCCGGAAGCAGATAGACGAGCATGTTGGCGACAATCATGGTGCCGGCAAGCAGGTAGAAAACGACGGCAAGGCCGTATCCATCGGCAACGACACCGCCGATTACGGGCACCGCTGACGACAAAATCGCCTGGGTCCCGAACATCATGCTGGTGGCGCTGCCGGACCATCTCGGCGGCGTCAGATCCAGTAGCCAGCTGTGCACGACCGGGCGCACGGCGAAAAGCGCAAACCCGAGTATGGATACTCCGGCAATGAACAGCAGCTCGTGTTGAATGATGGTGAGTGCCACGATGGTGACCGTGGTGGTCGTCAGTCCCGCCAGCACTACCGGCCGTCGTCCCACCCGGTCCGACCATGCTCCGGCAACCGGCGCGGCGATGATGCCGCCTATCTGCATGGCCATCACTGTGAACCCCATGATCACCGGCCCGGTCTCGACCACGTTGATGAGATATAGCGGCAGGAAAACGTAAAGCCCGTTCTGGGTCATGCTGCGGAATCCGGACATGACGCAGAGGCCAACCACCGCCCGATCCTTCACCAGTGCCTTCAGTCCTTCGAGGTAATCCACCATCCCCATGGCGTTGCGAGTGCCGGTGGCTCCGTGTCCGTCTTCGCGCAGCATCATGGCGCCTATGAGCACGGCAATGAGCAGCGCAGGAACGGCGCCGACAATGGAGGTGTTCTGCCAGGTGAGAAATGCGAGTAGCGCGCCGGTTGCGGGCGGCGCCAGGGTGTCGCCTACGTTGGCGCCGAGGGCGTGAATCGAAAGCGCGTAGCCGCGGTTTCCCGGATACGCCTCTGATACGTAGGCGATGGCTGCCGGGTGCCATAGATTGTTGGACACGCCGATGAACATTGTCAGCAGGCAAAGCAGCAGGAATTCAGCGCTGAATCCGAACGCCAGCAGCGCCCCTCCGCCCATGACCAGCGACGCTACCTGGTACACCACCCGGCGGCCGCTGACGTCCACCAGCAAACCGCTGCCGAAATTGGCCAGAGCGGCGCTGGCGTGGAATACCGCAACCAGCGTTCCCGCCTGGGCGTAGGAGAGCCCGAGGTCCCGGGTAATAAACGGCAGCACGATGTAGAACACGGCCGCCACCCAGTGGGTGCCGCCATGGCCGAGGCCGACCAGAAAAGCGCGGCCCTGCAGGCGCCATTCGACGCCGGTGAGTCTGGAAATGGTAGTGAGCATGCCCCGGTCCGGTGAACTCCGGGCAACATAACGGCCACCGGGACGGTTGCCAAGCCGCGGCCTGTCGAAGCGATGATGTTTCGGGCAGAATAAGGCGTCGCTCGAGACAAACAGCGATATCCCCTGTGGCCCGTCAAGCAGAACGCTCCGCACTGAGCCGCGGCGCCCAGGCATTAGCTTGAAGAATGAGAATCTCAGAATTTTTCAGATATGAGCAATAACAAGAAACCCCTGTCCCGCTTCACCGTGCTCGATCTAACCCGCGTTCGAGCGGGACCGACCGCCGTGCGGCAACTGGCCGACTGGGGCGCCAACGTGATCAAGATCGAGGCCCCGGCGAGCGTCGACCAGTCAAAGGGCATGGGGGGCGTCCGGCACGGTCCGGATTTCCAGAACATTCACCGCAACAAGCGCGGAATGACCCTGAACCTGAAGGAGGCCCGGGGTCGAGATGCCTTCATGCGCATGGTGAAGCAGGCGGACGTGGTGGTGGAAAATTACCGGCCGGACGTGAAAAAGCGCCTTGGCGTGGATTACGACGCCTGCAGGTCGGCGAACCCGCGAATCGTCTATGCCAGCATCTCCGGGTTCGGTCAGGAAGGGCCTTACAGCCTGCGCCCGGGATTCGACCAGATCGCCCAGGGCATGGGTGGAATCATGTGGGTGACCGGGCTGCCCGGACAGGGACCGGTGCGGACCGGCGTGCCGATTGCGGATCTGGCCGCGGGCCTTTACGCCGCGCTCGGCATTCTCACTGCGCTTTTGCAGCGGGAGGAGACCGGTGAGGGCCAGTGGGTTCACACCTCGCTGCTGGAGGCGCAGATAGCGATGCTGGACTTTCAGGCCGCGCGCTGGCTGATCGCGGGTGAGGTGCCGCCCCAGGCGGGCAACAACCATCCCACCAGCATTCCCACCGGCGTCTTCCGGACGTCAGACGGTTACATCAATGTTGCCGCTGCGGGCGAACATATCTGGGTGCGACTGTGCGAGCTGCTGGACGCCGAGGAGCTGGCAAAAGATCCGGACTATGCCGACGGCGCCGCGCGGCTCGAGCACAGGGACGAACTGAACGACAAGCTCCAGGTTTACTTTTCGAAGAAGAGCAGCCGGGAGTGGATCGACGCTCTTAACGAGGCGGGCGTGCCTTGCGGCCCGATTTACAAGATGGATGAAATGTGGGCCGATCCTCAGGTCGAGCACCTCAACATGTCTCGGCCCGTGAAACAAACCGTTCTCGGAGACATGAAGGTGGTGCGCAACGCCACCAACCTGAGCGCAGCGCCGAATTTGACCTACCGCGCCACGCCGGAACGCGGTGAGCACACCGAGGAAGTATTGAAAGAATTCGGTTTCTCCGAGTCCGAGATCACAGAGATGCGAGAAGGAAACATCGTATGAGCGAAACCGCCAGCAGAGCCAGAAGCGTCACTGAGCAGCTCATTATCGAAAAGCGCGACGGCGTCGGCTACATCGGGCTCAATCAGCCGGAAAAACACAACGCCATCTCTTACGAAATGTGGCAGGGAATCTCGTCGACGATGGACAGCTTCGAGGCCGATGCCGAGGTTCGGGTGATCGTGCTGGCCGGAGAGGGGGGGAAAGCGTTCTCAGCCGGCGCAGATATTTCCCAGTTCGAAAAGAAGCGTGGCTCGGCCGACGCCATCGAAACCTACAACGCCGCGGTGAAGCTGGCGCAACAAAAGCTCATGACGGTGCCAAAGCCCACTATCGCGAAAATCACCGGTTTCTGCATTGGCGGCGGACTCGGGACAGCGCTGTGCTGCGATCTGCGCGTTGCCTCCGAGGATTCCAGGTTCGGAATTCCGGCGGCGAAGCTGGGACTGGGATACGGTTACCATGCGCTTCGGCCTCTGGTCGACCTCATAGGCCCGAGCTTCGCCAAGGAAATTCTCTTCACCGCAAGACGATTCACCGCCGAAGAAGCCTACGGCATGGGCCTGATCAATCGGGTGCTCCCCCGCGGTGAGTTGGACAAATTCGTCAAAGACTATACCGATACCATGGCCGGAAACGCCCCGCTCACCATCAAGGCCTGCAAGCAGATCGTCGCCGAGATCGTGAAAGATTCGGAAGATCGGGATCTGAAACTTTGCCAGCAGCTCGTGGACGACTGCTTCAGCAGCGACGATTACAAGGAAGGCCGTACCGCCTTCATGGAGAAGCGCAAACCCCGATTCCGCGGCAAGTAGAAATCACGGGGGTCGCCGTTCCGGCTCCTGTTCCGTGATTCGCGCGATGCGCCTCGCCGCGAAAGCGGGGAGCGGAAAAATCCAGCAAACAAAAGAATTCTCCTGCTTTGTTGGCGCGCATGGCCCGCGCGACAGCCGGTTTGACCTGCCGTTGCGTCAGCTCTGTACTTTTCAATCACGATAAAAGGCGAATTTCGCCGTTGAGTATTCCTTACTTCTCTTCAATCCCGTCCAAATCAAACGTCCAGGGCAGAAATCACTGCGTTGGCGACATCGTCGCTGGTGCCCCTGCCACCCATATCCGGCGTTCGGTTCGCCGGATTCGACAACGCTTTTTCGACGGCGACCTGCAAGGCTTGCCACGCCCTCTGGAGATCCTGTCTCCCGTGCCTTGCGCCGAGCCAGTCGAGCAGCATGCCGGCGGAGAGGATCAGCGCTACCGGGTTGCCGATCCCCTTGCCCTGTATGTCCGGCGCGGAGCCGTGAGTGGCCTGGGCGATGGCGTGAGTGTCGCCGGCGTTCAGCGCTCCGGCGAGACCCAGGCCCCCTGCAAGCTCAGCCGCCTCGTCGGACAGGATGTCGCCGAACATGTTGGTGGTGCAGACCACGTCGAAAGCATCCGGAGTGCGAATCAGCCGCGCGGTCATGGCGTCGATAATCGATTCGTCCATGCTCACGTCCGGATAGTCCGCTGCGACTTCCTTCACGCAATTCAGGAAGAGACCGTCGGAAACGCGGAGTACGTTGGCTTTGTGAACGACGGTGACTTTCTTTCTGCGCCGCCGCGCCAGATCGAAAGCCGCCCGGGCGATCCTGACCGATCCCTTTCGGGTGATTTTTCTTACCGACAGGGCGACGTCCTCGGTGGGCTGAAACTCGCCGCTGCCGACGGCCATGTTGCGGTCGGCGTAGAAGCCTTCGGTGTTTTCCCGTACCACAACGAGGTCCATCGACTTCACCTTGGAGGGGACGCCGGGGTAGGTCTTCGCCGGGCGGATGTTGGCGTATAGATCGAAGGCTACGCGGATGGTTGCCGAAGGATTGATGCCGCCCCGATCCACGGGCGGATATTCGTAGGTCGAGACGGGCCCGAGAATCACGCCGTCGGCTTTTCGCGCGTCCTCGAGCGTTTTCTTCGTAAGCGACGATCCTTCGGTTCTGAGAGATGAAAGGCCGACGGGACGCTCGACGAGATCGAGCTCGAGCCCCAGCTTCTCGTTCAAAGTATTGACGACCTTCAACGTCGCCGCGGTGATCTCGGGACCGATGCCGTCCCCCGGAAGCACGATGAGCTCGATTTCGATTCTCCCCGTTTAAATTTCACCCGATCGAAAAAAATGCTGGCGCCATTGCCGCGGAAGCAGCAATCCGGTAACAGGTTCTTCATTAAATCCGATGGGTGCGCACGGCGCACCGTGCAGCAGCCCTACGCCGCAGTTGCATTATGGATTAACTCGCCGCTCCCGAGGAGCCCGTCTCCGCGAAAGCGGGGAATCCGATTGGACGAATAATTTCCTGAAATTCGCCTTGCACCTTTTTCGCAGGCGCTTGCATTCATCAATAGGCGTTCGCCTGCCGCTCCTTCGCCAGCTTCTTCTCGAGATGTGGAATCAAACCTCCATCCTTGATCATGTCCACCAGGTGCGCCGGCAGCGGCTCGCACCTCAACGTTTCTCCGCTGGTCAGGTTCTCCACCCGCCCCGAGAGGGCATCAATCTTCAGCTCGTCGCCCTGACTGATCCGATGGGTTTCCGCGCAAACGAGCGCCGGCAATCCGAGGTTCAGCGCGTTGCGATAGAAGATGCGCCCGAATGATTCGGCCAGCACGTAGCGGATGCCGAGCGCCTGAAGATTTTGCGGCGCCTGCTCCCGGGAAGAGCCCACGCCCAGATTCTTTCCAGCTACGAACACGTCCCCTTCGTCGACCGACTTTGCGAACGAGGGATCCACCGCTTCCATGCAGTGCTGCACGACTTCGTGCCCGGATTTCATCAGGTAGGCGCTCGGCGCCATCAGATCGGTGTCGATGTCGTCGCCGTAAACCCAGGCGCGTCCTTTAGCCATGATCTTTTCTTCTAAACGTATTCCCTGGGATCGGCGATGCGTCCGGCGAGCGCGCTGGCGGCGACGGTGTAGGCGGATCCCAGATAGCCTTGGGAGGATTCTGCGCCCATGCGCCCGCGGAAATTGCGCGAGGATGAGGATATGCCCACCTCGTTTTCGCCCAGCCTGGCCGGACCCAGACCGATGCAGCCACCGCATCCGCTCGGCAGAATCGTTGCACCGGCATCGACCAGCGTCGCGATGGTGCCTTCCTCCGCGGCGCGGTTCCGGATACGGTTCGAGGCGGGCGCGACCACGAAGCGCGTGCCGTCAGCCACTTTTTTCCCTTTCACAATCTCTGCAGCCATGCGAAGGTCGTCCAGCTTGGCTCCGGTGCAGGCGCCGATGTACGCCTGCTGAATACGCGTGCCGGCGTTTTCTTCCACCGGCCGGCTGTTGGCGGGGGAATGGGGCGCGGCCACCTGAGGCGAAAGCGCGATTACGTCGATTTCGACTATCTGTTCATAGTCCGCGTCCGGATCGCTTTCGAAGCCCGCGCCGTTCACCGGCGCTTCGGCATCGCGCAGCCACTCCAGAGTTTTCGAATCGGCCGCGATGATTCCCGTTTTGGCGCCGATTTCCGCCGACATGTTGGTGAGCACCATGCGCTCGTCTACGGACATCTCGTCCACTGCGCTGCCCGCAAACTCGACGGCCTTGTAGTTGGCGCCGTTCAGGCCGATGCGGTGACATAGCGAAAGAATGACGTCCTTGGCGGCCAGACCGCGCGGCAGGGTGCCGGTGACTTCGACTCGAATGGTATGTGGCACCCGCACCCATATCTCTCCGGTGGCGAGCACGCCGGTGAGGTCCGTCGCGCCGATTCCAATCATGAAGCAGCCGAAGGCGCCCGCGGTGGGCGAATGGGAGTCGCCCCCCACCAGGAACATGCCGGGCACCAGGTGCCCCCCTTCGGGCAGCACCACGTGGCAGATACCTTCCTTCTCGTGATAGCGCTTCACCCCTTTGGCGGCAACCCACTCCCGCGTGACGTCCTGAATGCGGATGCTGTCGGGATCGGTTTCGTGAACGAAGTGATCGGTGATGACGACGACCTTGTCGGGATCCCAGACGTCGGCGCCTACTGCTTCGAGCTTTTCAATCTGCCGCCGCGGTCCGCTGGAGTCGTGCATCATTGCCAGATCGACTTTGCAGGTGACAATTTCACCGGGCCGCACGGATTCGACGCCGGCCGCACGCGCTATGATTTTTTCGGAGATCGTATGGGGCACAGGGACTGCTTCAGTTCGATTGACATCGGGAGCACCGATTATAAGGGAACCGTCAGTCACTTTGTCGATGCCTGAGGAGCGGCGAAATTCCGTAGTTCCAATGCCGGGAGGACGATGCGCACGGTGCGCCGGGCGATCCAATCGAACACCCCGTCAATCCTTGGAAGCGCGCCGCGAAAGCGGGGAGCGGAATTGCGGCACGCGAGTGGTCAATCGAGCACC
>DATIPL010000700.1:0-10657 GCA_035471965.1 Gammaproteobacteria bacterium | reverse complement strand
TCCCGTGACTTGATCCCGGCCGGGCCTGATCCCGGTCAATATGTGCGCTCGCTTCCCGCGGGAAAATGACTCTGCCGCTGCAAGAGGCAAACCCGGCCGCAGGAGTTTTGATCGGTGTCGATACCCGCCCATGCGCCCGGCGACTCGAGCGCCGATGATGACGGGAATTCCCGCCTTCCCCGGACTGACGAGCGGGTGGATGCGCTGATTAACTCCATCCAGGCCCACGCGCGGTCATTGGCCGGCGAGATCGGGGAGTGTGAAATATCGCCGGCCGTCCTGGGCGCCATTGCGCGCGTGCCACGCGAAAAATTCGTCCCTCGGCACGAGCAAGTGATCGCTTACGCCGACACTCCCCTTCCAATCGGCTGCGGTCAGACGATTTCCCAGCCATTCATAGTGGCCTACATGACCGAGCTGCTGCATCTGGGTGCGGGCGACCGCGTACTGGAGGTCGGGACCGGATCGGGTTACCAGGCCGCAGTTCTGGCGGAGCTGGGAACGGAAGTGTATTCAGTGGAAAGCATTCCGGAGCTCGCGGTCACAGCGCAATACACCCTGTACGCCCTCGGCTATCGAAACGTCAAGGTTCGCACCGGAGACGGCCATAAAGGCTGGCCCGAGCACGCGCCGTACCGCGGGATCGTGGTGACGGCCGTGGCGGACAGCATTCCGCCTGCCCTCGTGACTCAGCTCGAGTCCGGCGGACGCCTTGTCCTTCCGCTTCGCGAATCGGGCGGCGAACAATGGCTCACCCTGATAAAAAAAGACGCAAGAGGCCGCCCGCGCCGCAAAAAGCTGTTCCCCGTTCGCTTCGTGCCCCTGCGTCAATCCTGATTCCGGTCGGACGCTGCAGACGGGGCAGCCCGATATGTCGATGGTCGCCGGCATCCGGCCGGCGGAATCTTTGAGAGAAGGACAAAAGGCATTTCTGAACGGGCAGCCGGCGACCGGGTGATTGCAGAACGCCAGCGAACGAGTGCCCGTTGCGCCCGGCCGAAGGCCGGGATTGCCGTCAGCGATCGGAGCCTAGCCCGACTGACTTTCGTCGAGGGAGAACAGCGAAGCGTTGCCCCCGGACGCCGTCGTATCGACGCTCAGGGAGCGCTCGAGCACGAACCTGTATAGATAATGAGGGCTTCCGGCCAGCGGGCTGCCCGGCGCGCCGCCCGCATGCGAGAGCTCGGCGAAGGGTATGAGCGGCCGAATCGGCCCCTCGCCTTCGGCCAGCAGGCGGGTCATCGCTTTGGCGTCGCCGTGTTCGCCGCAAAAGGCCAGGGCGTTCACGCGCTGATCCGCGACGATGTGCTTCAAAGAGCCGTCCTCGCCTTCGGAGACCGCATGCACGACCGACTCCGGGACCCCGGCCTGGCGAAAGATCGACGCAAGATGTATCGCGACTCGATCGTCCGCGTGCCACGCAATCACGGCATTGCCTGCCACCAGCGCAGCCCCCATTTGCGCCGCTAGCGGCGCCAATTCCTCGGCGGCAAGACACGCAACCACGCCGCGGGCGGCGTAGGAAAGCTCGTTGCGCTCGCCCGTCGGGCCCGGCAGAGCCAAGGGCTCTGAGAGCTCGGACTCGGCCTGGGCCGCGTGAAAGCGCAGGTAGTCGGCCGCCAGATCCACGCCGTCACGGCATCGCGGGTCCAATTCGGTGAGTTCCTGCCTGGCCGTGTCTTCCAGCCGCGCGGCGGCCCGCTCCAGCGCCGCAGCCCGCAACACGACCGAATGTTGCGACCAATTCTCGGCGACTGAAACAGCGGCCGCGATGGCGCCGTCGAAGCCTGTGCGTGAAATGCCGAATCGGCCCAGGTCGGCATCGGGTTGCCGGTAGATTTTTCTTTCGCTCTTCTCTTTGACGGCGCGTTCGGATGCGAAGCGTGGAATGTAATGCGGTCCTCCGGCTTTCGGACCGGTGCCGGAGAGCCCCTCGCCGCCAAAGGGCTGCACTCCGACCACCGCGCCGATTTGATTTCGATTGACGTAGGCGTTGCCGGCGCGCACCCGGGCAAGGATGTAGTCCCGGGTCTCGTCCACCCGCGTGTGAATGCCGTGTGTCAGCCCGTAGCCGGTTGCGTTGATGGCCTCGATGACTGCGTCGAGCTGATTGCCCGAATAGCGCAGCACGTGCAACACCGGGCCGAACACTTCCCGCTGCAGGCGCGACAGGCGGTCGATTTCGAAGGCCGTCGGAGCGACGAACGATCCCCTGCCGGTTCCGGGGCCGGGCTTCACCTGCTGGATCAGCCGTGCTTCTCCGCGCATGCGGCGGATGTGCCCCTCCAGCATGGACCGCGCCTCTTCGTCGATGACCGGTCCGATATCCGTGGAAAGATAGGCCGGGTCGCCGACGCAAAGCTCCTCCATGGCGCCGCGTATCATCTCGATCATTCGATCGGCCACTTCCTCCTGGATGAACAGCACCCGAAGCGCCGAGCAGCGCTGGCCGGCACTTTGAAAGGCGGACATCACCACGTCGCGGGTGACCTGCTCGGGCAGTGCGCTGGAGTCCACGATCATGGCGTTCATGCCGCCGGTCTCGGCGATGAGCGGATAGATGGGGCCCTCCCGCTTTGCCAGTGTCTTATTGATGATCTGAGCCACCTCAGTGGAGCCGGTGAAACACACTCCCGTGACGCGGGAATCGGCGACCAGCGCGGAACCCACCGTAGCGCCGTCGCCCGGTAAAAGGTGCAGCACCTCGGGCGGAATGCCGGCGCGGTGCATGAGCCGCACGCCGGCCGCGGCGATCAGCGGCGTCTGCTCCGCGGGCTTGGCCACCACCGAATTGCCCGCAGCCAGCGCGGCGGTGATCTGCCCGGTAAAGATCGCCAGCGGAAAATTCCACGGGCTGATGCAGCAGAACACCCCGCCGCCCTCCAGGCGGACGATGCGCCCGTCCTCCCTCGGCACCCGGAGACGGGTCCCCGAGTTGCAACTCTTCTCCGCGCGAAGCGCGTAGTAGCGGCAGAAATCCACTGCTTCGCGCACCTCCGCCAGGGCGTCGTTCAGGGTCTTGCCGGCTTCGCGCACGGCAATTGCCATCAATGCCGGAGTTTCTTCCTCCATGAGATCGGCAAGTTTCCTCAAGCAGTCCGCGCGCTGCGCCGCAGGCGTCTCCCCCCAGGCCCTCGCCGCGCCGGCGGCGGACTTCAGTGCGCGCTCGATGTCTTTTCCCTGCGCATCACGGACGCGCCCCACCACTCTCTCGCGATCGGAAGGCGAGAGCACTTCGCGCGCATCTCCGCCGGTCTCTTCGCCGGCAACGATGGCGCCGCCCGTCCAGGCTTCGGCTTCGGCTCCCAGCATGGCGAGTCGCAGTTCGTCGAGATCCGCGCGGTCGCTGAGATCCCGGCCGGTGAAGTTTCGCCGGCGCGGACCATAAAGGTCTCGCGGGAGCGGAATTCGGGGATGCGGTACGAAGGTGTGACTGCCAGCCTGAGCGACGGGATCGGCGATGATCTCCTCCACCGGCAGATCCTCGTCCTGGATACGATTGACGAATGAGCTGTTGGCGCCGTTTTCCAGCAGGCGCCGCACCAGATAGGCAAGCAGGTCCTCGTGCTCGCCGACCGGAGCGTAGATGCGGCACGGCGTGCCGATGTCCGCTTTCTCCACCACTTCCTCGTAAAGCTCCTCGCCCATGCCGTGCAGACGTTGAAACTCGAAATCGCGCCGGTTGCCCGCGAACTCCAGCACCGCGGCGATGGTGTGCGCGTTGTGGGTGGCGAACTGGGGGTAAAAAACGTCGCTCCCGGCAATGAGCTTGCGCGCGCAGGCGAGATAACAGACATCGGTGTTGACCTTGCGCGTGAACACGGGATAGCCGGCCAGCGCGAGTTCCTGAGAGAGCTTGATCTCGGCGTCCCAGTACGCACCCTTCACCAGCCGCACCATCAGCCGACGCTCGTGTCGCCGCGCCAGGTCCGCCAGCCAGTCGATGATGAATGGCGCGCGTTTTTGATAGCTCTGCACCACCACGCCCAGTCCGTTCCAGCCTCTCAGCTCCTTCGAGCCCGAAACTGCCTCGATGACGTCCAGTGAGATGTCCAGGCGCGCCGCCTCCTCCGCATCGATATTGAGGCCGATGTCCTGCTCCGCCGCCAGCCGCGCCAGCGCCTGAATGCGAGGGACCAGCTCGTCCATGACGCGGCGTTCGTTCCAGAGCTCGTAGCGTGGATGCAGCGCGGAGAGCTTCACCGAAATGCCGGGACCTTCGACGATACCTTTGGCCCTCGCCACCTCGCCGATGGCCGAGATGGCGGCTTTGTAGGAATCAAAAAAGCGATCCGCATCATCCATGGTGCGGGCCGCCTCGCCCAGCATGTCGTAGGAGTAGCGGTAGCCGCGCTTTTCGAACGCTTTAGCACGCTCCAGCGCCTCGTCGATGGTCCGGCCCATGACAAACTGGCGGCCCATGATGCGCATGGCTTGATTCACTGCTTCCCGGATCACGGGTTCCCCCACCCGGGCAACCAGCCGGCGCAAGACCGAACCGGCGCTCTGGCCTCGGATGCCGCGCATGGCCACCACCCGTCCGGTAAGCATGAGCGCCCAGGTGGAGGCGTTCACGAACACCGAATCGCTGTGGCCCAGATGCCGGTCCCAGTTCGCGGCCGAAATCTTGTCGCGAATGAGCGCTTCCTGGGTTTCGTCGTCGGGGATCCTCAACAGCGCCTCGGCAATGCACATGAGCATCACCCCTTCCTGAGTGGAAAGCCCGTACTCGTGCAGGAAAGCGTCGATACCGCCCTTGGCGCGTGCCCGTACCGCTTCCACCAGCGTGCGCGCCGTGGTCTGAATCCGGTTTCTGGCATCGGGATCCAGCTCGAGTTGACCCAGCAGCGCGCGCACGCAGCGCGTCTCGTCGGCGCGGTAGTGCTCGTCGATGGCGCGGCGCAGCGAAGTGCGCCCGGCGAGGGGCTTGTCGAAAATCATTCGCCGCCTGGTCTTGACTGTGTGCATATTGTGCCTCTTTTTCCTTCCCTTGACCGGCTTCGGCCGGGTAACCCACGGCCCCTCGCGACGGGCGGCCGATGTGCACATAATGGCCCCGGTCCGCCGATCGCCGGCATTTTCGGGAACGCGTCCTGTTTGCAGCAGCGCCTGTCGAGGAAACTTGCCGGCATTCTCCACGCCGACGCCGCCCCGGCCACGGCGGGCTGACGGGCACGGCGGGGGAAGACACCCGAAGGCGGATCGGCTCCAATCTCGACGCCATCAGCGAAACGCACGTCGGCGCGGGACGAGCGATGAAGTGACGACAACAGGACGGAGACTCGGTAATGGGCGGCAACAGCGCGCGCGGCATGCGACGCGGACTCACCAGCTACGGCGACCCCGCGTTTTCTTTTTTTCTGCGCAAGGCTTTCATCAAAGCCATGGGGTATTCCGACGATGCGCTCGATCGCACCATCGTAGGCATCGTCAACACGTTCAGCGGCTACAACGCCTGTCACCGAAACGCACCCGAGCTGTGCGAGGCAATCAGGCGCGGCGTCATGCTGGCCGGCGGATTGCCGGTAGAGTTTCCCACCATTTCGCTGCACGAGTCCTTTTCTCATCCCACCGCCATGTTTCTGCGCAATCTCATGGCCATGGACACGGAGGAAATGATCCGCGCCCAGCCCATGGACGCCGTCGTGCTCATCGGCGGATGCGACAAGACCGTGCCCGCCCAGCTGATGGCTTCGGCCAGCGCGGACGTTCCCGCCATTCAGGTAGTGACCGGACCGATGATCACCGGCAGCTATCGCGGCCGGCGTCTCGGCGCGTGCACCGACTGCCGGCGATACTGGGGCATGTATCGCGCGGGCGACTTGAGCTCGAGGGAGACGGAAGAAATCAGCGGCCGGCTCGCTCCGACTGCGGGCACCTGCATGGTCATGGGCACCGCCAGCACCATGGCCTGCATGACCGAAGCTTTGGGAATGATGCTTCCGGGAGGCGCGGCGATCCCGGCTATCACGGCCGACCGGCTGCGGCATGCGGAAGCCGCCGGCCGGCGGGCGGTGACCCTGGCCGAGGAGGGACTCACGCCGTCGAAAATCATGACGCCTGCCGCGTTCTCCAACGCGCTTCGCGTCCTGCTGGCTATCGGCGGCTCTACCAACGGGCTGGTGCACATCACCGCGGTGGCCGCCCGTCTCGGTATCGAAGTGGATCTTGAAGCGCTCGATGGGATGGCACGAGAAACTCCGGTGCTGGTGGATCTGAAGCCCACCGGAAAGCACTACATGGAAGATCTGCAAAACGCCGGAGGGATGACGGCGGTGCTCCGCGAGCTCGAACCGCTGCTCGAATTGAACTGCCTCACTGTCACCGGGAAGACCCTGGGCGAGAACCTTGCCGCCGCGCCACCGCCCTGGAAACAATCCGTGGTGCGGCCCCTCACCAGCCCGGTCCATCCGCGGGGAGGCATTGCGGTGCTGCGTGGCAATCTGGCGCCTGACGGCGCCATTATCAAGCGGTCAGCGGCGACGCCGAGATTGTTTAAACACAAGGGGCGCGCCGTGGTTTTCGATTCGCTGGAGGATCTTGCCACCCGCATCGACGATCCGGATCTGGACGTCGCCGCGGACGACATTCTTGTCTTGCGCAACGCGGGCCCCAGGGGCGCGCCCGGCATGCCGGAAGCGGGATACGTCCCCATTCCGAAGAAGCTCGCCTCAGGGGGCGTCGAGGACATGGTGCGCATATCGGATGCGCGCATGAGCGGCACCGCCTTCGGAACCATCGTGCTGCACGCAACGCCCGAAGCCGCGGTGGGCGGACCGCTCGCGCTCGTTCGCGATGGCGACCTGATCGAGCTCGACGTGGAGGCAAGGCGGCTCGAGCTCGAGGTCGACCCGTCAGAGCTCGAACAGAGACGCGCCAGGTGGAGAGCGCCGAAAGCGCACCCCGGCTCCGACCGGGGATACATGAAGCTTTATCTCGAGCACGTCACACAGGCCGATCGCGGCGCCGACTTCGACTTCATGGCGCCACCGGGCGACGGAAGGAAGACGCCCTGACGTTCCGCCCGGATGGCACGGCGATGTACGCCTCGGCTTACGACACGGTAAAGCATTTTCGGTAAATGCATCTCGGTGAAGTGTCTTCTCGGCGTCGTTGTGGCGCCGTGAAACCGGCACGTCAACGCGCGCGCGGCGACACTTGGAGTCGCCGGCCGGGAGGAATAAGATTCTGCGCTGAAGACGCGTTGGCGGTGCCCGATCCCCGAACCTTCAAGCGCTTTTTTTTCGAGCTGATTCTCTGTCTGCCCCGAAGCCAAGCAAAGGACGAGTCAAATGAAAAAGCCGGATTCCCTGGCGCCGCGCGCCAGGAGTGCGCGCTACCTTCTGTCCATCGTAGCCGCCGCGCTCACGACCGTTGCGCTGCTCGGTCCTGCGCTAAGCCAGGCCGACGGCGGAACTTCTCTCGGCATTCCCGGCGTTCGCGGCGGCGTCGTTGCAACGAGCGAACCCGATGCCGCCCGCGCCGGACGGGCGATTCTGCAGTCCGGCGGCAATGCCATCGACGCCGCAGCCGCCGTGGCTTTTGCGCTGAATGTAGTGGAACCGCAGTCTTCCGGCATCGGCGGCGGCGGATTCATGATCATTTACCTGGCGAAGAAGAGGCAGGCGGTGGTCGTGGACTCGCGCGAGCGCACGCCCGCGGCGGGCGACGCGAACATGTTTCTCGACTCGATGGGTGTTGCGTTTCCCTTCGGCACTCGCTCCACCAGCGGCATCGCTGTCGGCGTGCCGGGAATGGTGCGCGGGCTCGAGCTGGCGCTGAATCGATGGGGAACCCTGTCAATTGCCGAAGTGCTCGGACCGGCAATCGCTCTGGCGGAGAACGGATTCCGTGTCAGCGAGCGGCTTGCAGAGAGCATTCTGTCCTCGCGACTCGACAGCGAGCCCGGTGATCCCGCGTACCAAGTGGCGCGAAATGTTTTCAGGCCCGGAGGCGTTCCGCTCGAGCAAAACGATCTCCTGGTACAGCCGGAACTCGCGGCGACGCTCAAAGCTATCGCCGCCAGCGGGGCCGATGCGTTTTACAGCGGAGAAATTGCTGCCTCAATCGTCGCGACACAAAACAACGCCCGCACGGTTGCGGATCCAGCGGATCAGATGCGGCTTCGAGGACGCATGACGCTTCAGGATCTGCTCGACTACGAAGCGGCCGTTCGCGATCCGGTGGTGGGTGAGTATCGTGGCTTTCGTATCGTATCGATGCCGCCGCCGTCTTCCGGCGGGCTCACCGTCATCCAGATCCTGAAGCTCATGGAACGCTTTCCCATCGGCGATGAGGACGCGGGATTCGGCTTCGGCTCCCGACGCACGCTGAACGTGATGATGGAAGCCATGCGTCTCGCCTTTGCGGACCGCGCGGTGTGGATGGGCGACGAGGACTTCGTCGACCTGCCTTCGGAGGGGCTGCTGGACGACGACTATATCGCGTTGCGCAGCGCGCTCATCGACCCCGATGCGCGCCGGGCGCTCATCCAGGCCGACGACCCCCGGCCGTTCGAAACGGCGCAGTTCGATGCGGGCGAGGTCAAGCTCGCCTTGGCCGGACTGCCCGATATGGAAGGCCTGAACACCACTCACTTCTCCATTGTGGACCGGGAAGGCAATATCGTGACCTACACGAATACAATCGAGTCGGCGTGGGGCACGGGCCTGATGGTGCCGGGTTGGGGCTTCCTGCTGAATAACGAGCTTACGGACTTCAATGCGTCTCCCGCCTTCAATCCGGACCCGAACAACTTCAATCCCGGAGCGAACGATCCGGCGGCCCTCAAGCGGCCGCGAAGCAGCATGTCACCGACTCTAATCTTCAGTGGCAAGCGACCCCTGGTCGCCCTGGGCTCGCCGGGCGGTTCGACCATCATCAATTCCGTCACCAACGTGACCATGAATCTCATCGACCACGATCGCAACGCCCAGGAAGCCGTCGATCTGCCGCGAATCTCCCAGACGAGCGCCAACGGCAGTCCACAGTGGGAGTCCGGCTTCGACGAAGCAGTGATCGACCAACTTCAGAGCCTCGGCCACAATCTCTCGGACTCGCAGCTTTCGGTCATCGGGTCGGTGCAGGTGGTCGCCGTTGATGGCAAAGGAAAACGTCAGTATGGCGCCGGCGATCGTCGCCGCATCGGCGCAGTGGAGTCCCTGCGCCGCGTCAGAGGCGGGGGCGATGACGACGACTAGAATCTATCTCAAAATTTGCGAGCGCAGGCGAGACAAGGCAAAAACAGGCGAGAAAGCGGAGTTTACACGATAGTAAATGAGCATTTTGAGTCTGTTTTTAACGCCGTATCGGCAAGCACAGCAATTTTGAGTTAGGTTCTAGATACCGCTGCTGATCCGGAGCGGCCAGTTCGAGCAGCCACCCGTTCGCAGCTCGCTTGGGGAACGCTGCGGCGCCGGGCCTGCAAAGGTCCGGCCTCGCCGTTCCGCCGAATATCAGTGCGCCGTGATCCCGCGGTACGCCTGCTCGCCCCAGAGATCGTTCACCCTCGCGTCGCGTCCGCATGAGAAGCGGTAGAACTTGTAGCGCAGAGGATTCTTCTTGTAGTAGTTCTGGTGATAGTCCTCGGCGGGATAGAACGCTCGTGCGGTCTCGATGCTCGTTACCACGGGCTGACCGAGAACGCCCGAATCTTCGACCTTTTTCTTCGATGCTTCCGCCAGCCGGCGCTGCTCGTCCGTGTTGGCGAATATCGCCGTGGTATAGCTTTTGCCCCGATCGCAGAATTGACCGCGGCCATCGGTCGGATCGATGGTGCGCCAGAAGATCTCCACTAGATCGGCGAAGGCCACCTGATCCGGATCGAAATGGATCTGAACCGCTTCCCTGTGACCCGTGGTACCTGAAGAAACCTGTCTGTAAGTCGGATTGTCGACGTGACCGCCGGTATAGCCGGAGACAGTGCGCACCACGCCGGGAACGCCGTCGAAGTCTGATTCCACGCACCAGAAACAGCCGCCGGCAAAGGTGGCTATCTCCAGCTTGCCCTCCGCCGCGGCCGGCTCGCTTTGCCCGGCGGCCGGGACAGCCGTCGGATACGCCCCCACGGAAAGCAGCGCGGCCACGAAAGTGGGGGCGAGAACACTCGCGAGTCGGGAATGGATTCTATTCACGCGCAGACTTCGGGTGTAATCGAGCGCTCTCGATCCTGTTCGACCTGGTCGATCTGACTCCGGAAAGCGAATGCCGTTCCGTCGACGGTTAGAACCCCGGACTATTTTCTGGCCTCGGGGACGGGGTTCGTCCGGGAACCCGCGTCAATGCCGTCAGCGCCTCCGGTCCCGGTCACGGAACGCCGCGACAGCGAACGGATGCTGATGGTCACGGACTCGTCGTCTCGCTCCCGATGCTCGATTCGCACCGGCATGAAATCCAGCTCCGGCGCAACCCAGATTGTGGTTTCGCGATCGTCGTCCTTGCGTTCACGCACGATCTTGAGCACTCCGACGGTACCGAGAGCCGTTGTCATCCGCTCCTCGCCAACGACCTTGAGCTTGTAGACCTTCATTCGGTTTTTTCCGTCGGCGATATGGTAGCGCACGCTGCGTTTTCCCGCTTTGAGATCCTCCATCAGCACCAGCATGTAACCGAGCTTGTCCAGCGTATCGACAGGCACGGACATGCGTGAGGTTCGTCC
>DATIPL010000699.1:0-2387 GCA_035471965.1 Gammaproteobacteria bacterium | reverse complement strand
CCGGCCCGCGTCCATGCCAGGCGACGCGAAAACAGCCGCTGCCCGATACGCCGATGTGACGTTCAGGATTTGAACGTGCTCGCGGGCACAACCGGGCCGGTCTTCTTGCCTTCATTGTTTTCTCGCAATCGCATCCGAATTGCGAATTCGATCCAGCCCGTCTCACCGGATATGGAAGTCCGCCGCCGTTCGCGATGAGACGCACTGCCGCCCGTAGACGGAAACACCTTAATTCAAATGCGACTCATTAGACAACCGCGGTTTCCTCAAAAATGGTTGTCATTTACGAGTGATGAGAAAAGCAGCGCTGAAGACCCACGGCATCGGATCATTGCCGCCCCGATTTCCCGACCAGTTCGTGCTCGGCAGATTCTAGAATTCATCACTGTGGTCGGTTCGGGATTCCAGGCGAACTATGCGTGCCCGTGAGCGGGAGCCGATTATCCTCTTGCTGTGGAACTTGACGCGCTGCGGCCGCTGATCGGGAGGAATGAACGGAGGAGGCGGGTTCAAACTCGATCGACCGTATTGCCCGGAAACCCGCCGGCTGGTTGCCTGAACTCTCGGCGCGGTTCAATCAAAGCTGAAATATGGCAAAACGCTCGAAGAAAAAGTCATTGAAGAGGCGCATTGCAGGCTTCTTCCTGTGGTGTTTGCTCATCGTGCTTCTGGTGCCCACAGGGCTGGCGGTCGCATACCGCTATGTGCCGCCGCCGCTCACGCCGTTGATGGTGATCCGGCTGTTCGACGGGGAGGGCATCTACAAGGACTGGGTATCGCTCGAGGGCGTATCGCCCCATATCATCAGGGCGGTCATGGCGCTGGAGGATACCGCCTTCTGCAGCCATTCGGGATTCGACTGGGATGAAGTGGCCAGCGCGCTGGAAGATCGCCTCAAGGGCGAACCGCTGCGGGGAGCCAGCACGATTTCCATGCAGACGGCAAAGAATCTGTTTCTCTGGCCGGATCGGCACGTCACGCGCAAGGTGCTGGAAGCACCGCTGACGGTCCTCATCGAGACGCTGTTGGGAAAACGTCGGATACTGGAAGTATATCTGAATGTGATTGAATGGGGCCCGGGCATTTACGGCGTCGAGGCGGCCTCGCAAACCCATTTCGGAAAGTCCGCCTCGCGGCTCAGTCGCCGCGAGGCCGCGCTGCTGGCGGCGGTGTTGCCGAACCCGAGGCGATGGTCGCCGGCGCGTCCCACGGACTACATCCTGAAACGCGCGCATACCGCCGTGGCGCGTTTCTACATTATCGACGTGAGCTGCACCCGATCCGGGAAAACGTAACCGGACTCTCGACCGGGCGGCCGCTCATTTCTGAATCCAGTTTCAAAACGCCGGAAGCCAGAAGCGACTATTGCGGCAACGCCATCAGAGGGAAATGAAGGAAGATGGCACTGGAATGAGCGGATTATGCGTGGCCACAGACATTCAGTGAAGAGTACCCCCCATTCCGGCTGCTTCCGCTAGTTGGATTCAATGATACATTGATAAGTCAGTACTCCGTCGGGGTTCACATCCGGAGTTCCACCAAGGCAGATTCGTCCGATGCCATCCAGCGCCAGACGCTCCCGCTTCAACGTGATGCTCTTGCCGCCATCCTGAATCACCAGAGTCCCGTTGATGCTGACATCGGTGAGATAACAGCGCCCTTGGTGAAAGTTCATCTCGGCGTGCATGCGTGACGTGAGATCCGACGGCACCACCACATCGTTGCTTTTCACCCGCCCCAGCTTCAGAGACCGGTTACCGTTGCTCAGCTCGAACTCGTTTTCCCCGTAGGACAATACGAGGCGGGAATAGCCGGGGTATTGTAATCTCGGCTTGTAGTGTGATTCCTGGGTGATGCTGATGTCGTCCCATATCAGCTCGTAAACGTCCACGCTTCCATTCCGCTCCGTTAAGTACACCTGGTCGACCAGGCGCGCGCCGACTCGCATGGCTTTGGGTACGGCATCCAGGGTCGAATCGGAAGTCAATACCTGATCCGGCTTGGCTCTCTGGGTGATTTCCTGGGCAATAATGGCGGCTTCACCCTGTACCTCGCCGTTGTCGTCGAGAGTGGGACCAAAGTGAAGGCCGACCTTTATCCTCAGCGGGCCCGTTGAAAACCGCCCGTCCTCTCCAGCCTGCTGAATCGAAACCTGCATGTCGGTGCCCGCCACCATGGCCCTTGCGGGATCGTGGAAGACGCACTGGATCTCGTCGCCGATGTACTTGACCACGCGGCCGCTGCTCTGAAGCCTTCCGAGGTGTTTGCGAAAACCGGGGCCTCGGGTTCCACGGCGACGTGCGCGGAAAGCGGCCGATCAGCTCGTCAACCGGCTGCCCGCCCGTGAACCGGAGATGCTCGAGGAATGGAAGCTCCGTCGCCGCTTG
>DATIPL010000698.1:0-2162 GCA_035471965.1 Gammaproteobacteria bacterium | reverse complement strand
GAAATCGTCACGTCGATACTGGTTGCAATACAATCGTGCTCAGGGGTCGTGAATTGGATATTGTCGGCCACCGCGCCCTCGAGCGGCGGCCAGCCGGGAAACAGAAAAGCGGCGGCTTCGGCTTCCCGCGCCGCATTGGATTTTCCATATACCGTTGGCGCCAGTTTTTTGCCTCTCGCGTTATTGATAGGACAATCGCGAGCGAGATTGCGCCACAGTACTCTCTATCTTCCAGGAGCTTTTCGATTTTATCGGACGACCCACTCGGTCGACCGTTGCCGTTTTTTTCCGTTTCTATTTATGTCGAGTCTTCCACAGTCCGATCGCTGTCCGTCCTTGCTTTCGGTACCGCCGTGACCTATTAGATCCTTACCCCGGCTCATTTCCAACTACCGCTCCGCCGGGGCTAACGGATTCCCCATGGACCCTTTGCACGAGCCATGAAAAAACCTGCACTGCCGGCGAACGAGGCCGAGCGCCTCGAGAATCTCAACCAGCTGAAGATTCTCTATTCTCCGGCCGAGGAACGCTTCGATCGAATCACCCGAATCGTGCGTCGTATATTCGACGCGCCCGTCGCGCTGGTTTCCCTGGTCTCTGAGGACAAGCAGTGGATCAAGTCGAATCAGGGCCTTTCAGACACGGAGACTCCGAGAGAGTTCTCCTTTTGCGGTCACGCGATCCTCCGCCAGGAACCGTTGATTATTCAGAACGCGGCAAAAGACCCGGACTTCGCCGACAATCCGCTGGTGACCTCGGCTCCCGGCATACGATTCTATGCCGGGTGCCCAATCAGATACGAGGGCACGCCCCTGGGCACGCTTTGCGTCATCGACATGGTGCCCCGGCAGTTCAAATCGTCGGACGTGGACGCTCTGAAGAGCCTCGCCGCCTGGGTCGAAAACGAGCTCAAGGTCAACCGGATGAGCGTCGCGCAGATGGATCTCCTTTCAAAGCTGAATGATTCCGAGCGCCGCTCCATGATCGACCCCGTCACCCGGGTGTGGAACCAGACCGCCATGGATGACGTGCTCGAAACGGAATTTGCCCGAGCAAAACGTCAGAAAACACCGATGGCATTGCTGCAGGTGGACGTCGCCGGCTTCGAGGGCCTCGTGGAACAGCATGGCGAGGTCGCCGCGGATGAGATCCTGCGTGAGGTGACGCAAAGGATTCGAAACTGCGTGCGACCGCACGACGTCGTCGGCCGCGTCGGTAATCATGAATTTCTGATTTTTCTGGGTGGATGCAACGCGGTGGACACAAAATCCATCGCCAGGCGCATTTCCGCCAGAATTGCGGATGAAGCGATCAACGTGGAGGATAAAGCGATCCCGGTACGCCTGAACATCGGCGCCGCCTCATCCAGGACGGTTACCGATCTGATGCTGAGAAAGCTCAAAGAGCTGGCGACGGCGGCTATGTACGAAGCGAGAAAAAACATCGAGGCGTGCGTCGTACTGAAAGCAGGGATCTAGGGGAAGCGCGCGTTCAGTCCTTCCGACCCGTCGCCGGAGTCATTCCAGAGCTCGACCACCGATCGCCCGTAATTCACCTCCGATGACGGGTCTGGAGCCGAACGCCCGGCTCAAAGCAGCTCCTCAATGGCGCCGGTGATCTCCGCGCTCAGCGGCGGCGTGCGCGTAGGGAAGCTCTCGACCAGGCCCCCGTTCCGATCCAGCAGATACTTGTGAAAGTTCCAGCTCGGATACTCACCGGACAACTCCCCCAGGGTGCGGTAAAGCGGACTGGCTTCCTCCCGAGAGGCGCGCACTTTTTCGAACATGGGGAATCGGACCGAATAGGTCAGCCTGCAAAATTCCTGAATCTGCGCCTCCGTGTCCGGCTCCTGGCCACCGAAATCATTGGACGGGAAGCCGAGCACGACCAGGCCGCGATCCTTGTATTTGTCGTAAAGCGACTCCAGGCCCTCGTACTGGGGGGTAAAGCCGCACTTGCTTGCGGTATTGACAATGAGCACCACTTTGCCCAGGTACGTCTGACACAGATTGACGCGCTCTTCGCTGTTCAACCTTCGCAGCTCGAAATCCAGAGTGGGCGGACACGCCGCATTAGCCGCAGACCAGATCGCCGCTCCGCCGAGCAGCAGGCCGAAAGTCCATGTCGCCCGTTTCATCATAAGTTTCCTCCACAGCACCTAG
>DATIPL010000697.1:0-11782 GCA_035471965.1 Gammaproteobacteria bacterium | reverse complement strand
CGCTGCGCCAGCTCGTTGAGGATCTTGAGCGGTCCGTGCCCGCGCTCGGCGCGCTGGCGGACGAATTGCTCGGTGAATCGGGTATCGGAGAGGAGCCGCTGGCGCTCGAGGGCGTCGAGCACCTCGGCCACCAGGGCCGCGTCGAACCCGCGCGCCTCGAGCTTGCGCGCAAGCTCGAGGCGCGAATGCTCGCGCCGGGCCAGGAGATCCTGGGCCTTGGCGCGAGCGGCCTCGCGGGTTTCGCTCAGGCTTCGACTTCCTCCGCTTCCGGCTCTTCGGTCCTGGTGCCGATGAGCAGCTCGCGGAGCTGGGCGTCGATGGCCTTGGCGACATCCTTGTGCTGCTTGAGGTACTCGCGCACGTTGTCGCGGCCCTGGCCGATGCGGTCACCGGCGTAGCTGTACCAGGCCCCCGACTTCTCGACGATCCTGTGCTTGACGCCCAGGTCGATAAGTTCGCCTTCGCGCGAGATGCCCTCACCGTAGAGGATATCGAATTCCACCTGCTTGAACGGCGGGGCCACCTTGTTTTTCACCACCTTGACCCGGGTCTCGTTGCCGACCACCTCGTCGCCGCGCTTGATCGATCCGATGCGGCGGATATCCAGGCGTACGGATGCATAGAACTTGAGCGCATTGCCGCCGGTGGTGGTTTCGGGGCTGCCGAACATGACGCCGATTTTCATCCGGATCTGGTTGATGAAAATGACCAGCGTGTTGGAACGCTTGATGTTGGCGGTGAGCTTTCGCAACGCCTGGGACATGAGCCGCGCCTGAAGGCCCATGTGGGAGTCGCCCATGTCGCCTTCGAGCTCGGCTTTGGGCGTCAACGCCGCCACCGAGTCGATGACGATGATGTCCACCGCGCCCGAGCGCACGATCATGTCGGCAATCTCCAGCGCCTGCTCGCCGGAGTCCGGCTGCGACAGCAGGAGATCGTCCACGTTGACGCCGATCTTTCTGGCGTAGGCCGGATCCAGCGCGTGCTCGGCATCGATGAAAGCCGCCGCGCCGCCCGCTTTTTGCGCCTGCGCGACGACTTCCAGGCTCAAAGTCGTCTTGCCCGAAGATTCCGGTCCGTAGATTTCCACCACCCGGCCGCGGGGTAAGCCCCCCACGCCGAGCGCTACGTCCAGCTGTAGTGAACCGGTCGAAACCACCTCGATGTCCTTGACGGCGGTGGTGTCGCCCATTCGCATGATCGCGCCCTTGCCGAACTGACGTTCGATCTGACTCAAAGCCGCGGTCAGCGCTTTTTTCCTGTCGTCTTCCATGCCGATTGACCTCCAATCCGGTTCATTGATGTGGCGCGGAGGATTATCACACAGATACCGAAACCCTCCTAGGCTCGCGGTTTGTGAAGGCGCGTGGGCGCGAAAGATCCGCCCTTGATGCACCGATGACTATTCGAGGCGGCCGCGAAGCGGCCATGAGCGCAGTATCTGGTATTGCGCGCCGCTGGAAAGGGTTTTCGATTCAAGCAGATGAATGGCATCCACCGGCCACTGAATCGGCGCGTGGGGGGCGCCGAAGCCGGGATCGACGCTGGCTTTGCGGGCGAGCGTCAGGTGCGCCCTGTACGGGCGCACCTCCGGCTCGATGCCGCAGCCCACGAGGCCCCGGCGAAGGGCGTTGACCAGCGCCGTCAGTCCCTCCGGCGTTTCATCGCAGCCGGACCAGATAACCCGGGCTCGAGACCAGTAGCCCAGATGAGTGAATTCGAGAGTGAACGGCGCGCCGGTGATGCCGTCGGCTGCGGATTCGGCGCAGCGCCGGGTCTCGGGCCCGACCGAACCGAGAAACGCCAGGGTGAGGTGGAGATTTTGCGCCGGAATCCTGCGTCCGCGGCGTTTGAGCGCCTTGCCGGCGACAGCGTCGAAGCGCGCGCGCACCGCGTCGTCGGGCCAGAGGGCGAAGAACAGCCTCTGGCGCGGCGCGGAGGGATCCGGTGTATCGGGCATTCAGGTCTTTCTTGCCTTCCCCGCCGGCGCCACCCGGGCGATGACGCCTTCGAGCGCGTCGATCACCGCCTGCCGGCGCACCGCGGCGCGGTCTCCCCGGTAACGCCGGGTGACGGCGCTGACCTCGCCGCCGGCCTTCGCCCAGGCGAGACACACCATGCCCACCGGTTTCGAATCGGTGCCGCCGCCGGGGCCGGCCACGCCGCTCACCGCCACTGCTACGGTGGCGGCGCCTCTGAGCGCGCCCTCGGCCATCTCCCGCGCCACCACTTCGCTCACCGCGCCGTGGGCCTTCAGAGTTTCCGCGGAAACGCCGAGCATCTCTCGTTTGGCGTCGTTGGAATAAGTAATGTAGGCCCGATCGAACCAGGCGGAGCTTCCCGCGCGGCGGGTGACGGTCTCGGCAATCCCTCCGCCGGTGCAGGATTCCGCCGTTGCCAGCACGTCGCCGGAAGCTTCGAGCGCGTTACCGACGCGCGTTGCGAGATCGTCGAGATCGCTCATTTCGCCGGCGCGTTTCGTGAAATTGCCAAGATGACTCGAGATGCCCCGGATTCTTGCACACCGGCTATTGAATGAAGGAATCGTTTACTGGATTCCCGCTTTCGCGGGAACGGCAAAACACGAGTACAACCTGCAGGCAAGCGACTCGAACACTCTGCAGCAGCCGTAGGGCGCAATAGCGAAGCGTATTGCGCCGATTTTCCGCAAAGTCTGCCGTACCAGTTTCGAGCTGTCAGACCCTCGAAGCTTTGAGACCTCAATTCGAATCCTTCCGGCGTTTCGTCTTGAAAAAATCGCGCAGAAGATCGGCCGAGCGATCCGCGAGCAATCCGCCCGCACACTCGGGTCGGTGATTGAGCACCCGGGATCCGAGCACGTCGAAGACGCTGCCCGCCGCGCCCCAGAGATCGTCGGCGGCGCCGTAGACCACGCGCGCCACGCGCGCCTGGACGATGGCGCCGGCGCACATGGGACAGGGCTCAAGGGTGACATAGAGCGTGGTTCCCGGCAGTCGGTAATTGTCGCGTGCTTCAGCCGCGGCTCTGAGTGCGACGATCTCCGCGTGGGCGCTGGGATCGGCCGCGCCGATGGGCCGGTTGAAGCCGGCGCCGATTTCGAGCTCGTCCTCAACCACCACGGCGCCCACCGGAACCTCACCGGCGGCTCTTGCCTCTTCGGCTAAGGAGAGCGCACGGAGCATCCAGCGTTGGTCGGCTTCGGTAAAGACAAGAGCTGCTTTATCGGGATAGGCTGCGGTCACGATGTGATGGTCCTGCGTAGCCGTCGCCGGCGTTCGCCGGCTATCTGAACGACGTTGCTCAGTTTACGCGGGGAAAATTCCGTATGTGGAAGATCGAATGTCGAATGTCGGGTCCTTCCGACAAAATCCCCGGATAACTCTCCAGCCCGATATCCGATATTCGATATTCGATCTCCGACATTCGACACTCGAAAATCACTCCCACTCGATCGTCGCCGGCGGCTTGCCGGAGATATCGTAGACGACCCGGGAGATCCCGGGCACTTCATTGATGATGCGATGGGAGACGCGTTCCAGGAACTCGTAGGGCAGACGCGACCAGCGCGCAGTCATGAAGTCGATGGTCTCCACCGCGCGAAGGGCGATCACGTGCTCATAGCGCCGCGCGTCGCCCATGACGCCGACCGAGCGCACCGGCAGATAGACCGCAAAGGCCTGGCTCACCTTGTCGTAGAGTCCTTCTTTGCGCAGCTCTTCGATATAGATCGCGTCGGCGCGCCTCAAGATGTCAGCGTAGCTTTTCTTCACTTCGCCGAGAATGCGCACACCCAGGCCCGGTCCCGGGAACGGATGCCGGTAGACCATGTCTGCGGGCAGGCCCAGCTCCACGCCGATCTTTCGCACCTCGTCCTTGAACAGCTCACGCAGCGGCTCGATGAGCTGAAGGTTCATGCGCTCCGGCAATCCGCCGACGTTGTGGTGCGACTTGATCACGTGGGCCTTCTTGGTGGACGCGCCGGCCGACTCGATCACGTCCGGGTAGATGGTGCCCTGGGCGAGCCAGCGGATGCCTTCCAGTTTCTCCGCCTGCTCTTCAAAAAGCTCGATGAACAGCCGCCCGATCTGCTTGCGTTTCACTTCCGGGTCACCGACCCCTTCGAGCGCGCTCAGGAATCGATTCTCGGCGTCGACGCGGACCACGTTGACGCCCAGATGCTCGGCGAACGTGGCCATCACCTGATCGCCTTCATCGAGACGCAGCAGGCCGTTGTCGACGAAGATGCAGGTAAGCTGTCCGCCGATGGCCTTGTGCAGCATGGCTGCCACCACCGATGAGTCGACTCCGCCGGACAGCGCCAGCAGCACGTTTTCGCCCTGCACCTGCTCCCGGATCTTACGAATGCCGTCCTCGATGATCTGACTCGGCGTCCAAAGCTCGCCGCAGCCGCAGATCTCGTGCACGAAACGCGACAGGATGCGCTGGCCCTGCCTGGTGTGCGTGACCTCGGGATGAAACTGCAGCCCGTAAAGCCCGCGGGCATCGTCGGCCATTCCCGCGATGGGCGCGTTTTCGGTGGAGGCGATGAGCTTGAAGCCTTCGGGCAGCTCGATGACCTGGTCGCCGTGGCTCATCCACACGTCCAGCAGGCCGTAACCCTCGGGGCTCGCATGATCTTCGATGTCTTCGAGCAGTCGCGAATGACCGCGGGCACGCACCTGTGCGTAACCGAACTCCCGGTGCGAGGACGACGCCACCCGGCCGCCGAGCTGCGCCGCCATCGTCTGCATGCCGTAGCAGATGCCGAGCACCGGCACCCCGGATTTGAACAGCGCGTCCGGCGCGCGCACCTCGCCCGCCTCCATCACGGATTCGGGGCCGCCGGAGAGAATGATGCCCTTCGGCGCGAACGCGCCGATCTCCGTTTCGCTCAGATCGAAAGGATGGATTTCACAGTAGACGCGCGCTTCCCGGATACGCCGCGCAATCAGCTGGGTGTATTGAGAGCCGAAGTCGAGAATCAGGATGCGGTCGGAGTGGATGTCGGGGGCGGGCGCTGAGGGCGTCGCCGGTTTCTTCGAGACTGTTGCTTCCATTACGAACAATTGTCCCGAATATCGAATATCGAATGTCGAAGATCGGGCCTGAAGAACTTCAGGTGTCTACGACTCGAGTCCCGACATTCGATATTCGATCTCCGATATTCGACGGACACCATACCGAAGTCATTCAACCCTGTAATTCGGCGCCTCTTTCGTGATGCTCACGTCATGAACGTGGCTTTCGCGCATCCCGGCGTGGGTGAGGCGCACGAACCTGGCGTTCTTGCGCAGCTCCTCCAGCGTGCGCGATCCGGTGTAACCCATGCTGGCGCGCAAGCCCCCGGAAAGCTGGCCGATGACCGCGCTGAGGCTGCCCTTGTAAGGCACCCGGCCTTCGATGCCTTCGGGGACCAGCTTTTCCAGCTCGGTGACGCCTTCCTGAAAATAACGGTCGCTGGATCCCTGGTTCTTCGACATCGCGCCCAGCGAACCCATGCCGCGGTAGGACTTGTAGGAGCGTCCCTGGTAAAGCTCCACCTCGCCCGGCGATTCCTCGGTGCCGGCAAAGAGGCTGCCCACCATGACCGAGTGGGCGCCGGCGGCGATGGCCTTGGCGATGTCGCCGGAGTAACGAATACCGCCGTCGGCGATCAGCGGCACGTCCGTTTGCTTCAGCCCCGAGCGCACGTTGAAGATGGCGGTCAGCTGGGGCACGCCGATGCCGGCAACCACCCGCGTGGTGCAAATGGATCCGGGACCGATACCGACCTTGACCGCGTCGGCCCCCGCCTCGGCCAGAGCCTTGGCGCCGTCGGCGGTGGCGACGTTACCGGCCACCACCTGAAGATCGGGATAGCGCTGCTTGATGGAGCGCACCCGGTTGATGACGCCCTGGGTATGACCGTGGGCGGTATCCACCACCACCACGTCGATGCCGGCATCCACCAGCGCTTCCACGCGCTCGTCGGTACCGATTCCCGTGCTCACCGCCGCGCCGACGCGAAGCTGCTCGTGCTCGTCTTTGCACGCGTAGGGAAACTCCGTGGCTTTCTGTATGTCCTTGACCGTGATCAGGCCGCGGAGCTGAAATCCGCCGTTCACCACCAGCACCTTCTCGATCCGATTCTCGTGCAGAAGATGCATGACCTCCTCGCGGCTGGCGCCTTCCTTCACCGTCACCAGGCGGTCCTTGGGCGTCATTACCGAAGACACGGGTTCGTCGAAACGGGTCTCGAAGCGTAGATCCCGGCTGGTGACGATTCCCACGAGCTCGCGGCCGTCCACCACCGGCACGCCGGAGATCTCGTGAGTGCGGGTCAGCTCCAGGACCTGGCGGATGGTGGTGTCCGGCGTTACCGTGATGGGATCCTTGATCACGCCGCTCTCGAACTTCTTCACGATCCGGACCTGTTGCGCCTGGTCCTCCGCGGACATGCTCTTGTGGATGATGCCGATGCCGCCCGCCTGGGCGATGGCGATGGCCAGGCGCGCCTCGGTGACCGTGTCCATGGCGGCGGAAACGATGGGAATGTTGAGGGGAATGCCCCGGGTCAGTCGGGTCTCGAGCCGGGCCTCTCTGGGCAGGATGCTGGAGTAACTTGGAACCAGTAATACGTCGTCGAAAGTGAGGGCCTGCTCGATGGCTGCCATAAGATTTCCTGTCGAAATCCCGGGTTTTAAAAATAGCCGAACAGTATATCTTTTTCGTGAATTCGGGTAAACGAGACCGGAGCTATGAAGGATCTCCGGCGGGGCCGGTTGTGACCCGGATCGGCCCTGGCTAGAGTGCCTGGTCAAGCGCGCAGCCGCTGCAAGCAATCATCGAGGAATGGCAATTGTCCGCCGACGGCAAATCCGCAGATCCGGCCCGCATCAAAGACGTCTATACGGTCTCGCGCCTCAATCTCGAGGTGAAATCCCTGATCGAGTCGAGCTACCCGCCGATCTGGGTGGAAGGGGAGATTTCCAATCTCGCCCGCCCCCGCTCCGGCCACATTTATTTTTCCTTGAAGGACGACAACTGTCAGGTGCGCTGCGCCATGTTCCGGATGCAAAACCGCCAGCTCGAGTTCGACCCGGAAGACGGACTGCAGGTTCTGGCCAACGCGCGGGTGAGTCTTTATCCCGAGCGCGGGGAGTTTCAGCTCATCGTGAAGTACATGGAGGAAGCCGGCGCCGGCGCGCTGCGCCGGGCCTTCGAGGCGCTGAAACAGCGCCTCGCCGCCGAGGGGCTGTTCGACGAGGAGAAGAAGCGCCCGCTTCCCGAGTTTCCCCGAACCATCGGAGTCGTCACCTCACCCACGGGCGCCGCGCTGCGTGACATTCTTCACGTGATCCAGCGCCGCCATCCCGGGATACGCGTAGTGATCTATCCGGTGCCGGTCCAGGGCGCTCAGGCGGCGCCGGAAATCGTGCGCATGATCGGCGTCGCCGGCGCGCGCAAGGACTGCGAAGTGCTGATCGTCGCCCGCGGTGGTGGCTCCATCGAGGATCTCTGGGCCTTCAACGACGAACAGGTGGCGCGCGCCATTCGCGCCTGCCCCGTTCCGGTGGTCACCGGCATCGGACACGAGGTCGACTTCACCATTGCCGACTTCGCCGCCGACCGCCGCGCCCCGACGCCTTCCGCCGCGGCCGAGCTGGTGACGCCGGACGTGCGTCACCTGATCGCCCGCATCGGCAGCTCGAGGCAACGCCTCACCAGCCTGATCGCGGCGCTGATTCGAAACCAGCGCGAAAACCTCGACTGGCTGTCAAAACGCCTGCTGCTGCCGCGAAGGCGGCTTCTGGATTTCATTCAGAGGGTGGATGAGCTGAACCTGAGGCTCAATCGATCGGCGCGCGGCGTGCCGGTGTCGCGCCGCGCCGCGCTGGCCGCGCTGAAAGCGCGACTCAGCGCGCGTCATCCCGCTGCGCAGGTGCATCTGCATCGCGCCCGCCACGTGGATCTGCGCCGGCGATTGAGGGACTTCACGCGCCGGCGGCTGAGTGACGCGCGCGCCAGGATCTCGGAAACCACCCGGGCGCTGAATTCCATCAGCCCCATGGGCACGCTGGAGCGCGGCTACAGCATTCTCACCCGGGCCGAAGACGGCGCGCTGGTCAGCGCCGCCGATTCGGTGCAGCGGGGCGAGCGCGTCCACGCCCGGCTGGCGAAGGGCGAGCTGGACTTGACCGTGGAGGGGAAGAAAACGGGATGAGACGTCGGCTAGCGTCTCAGGGATGCGCGGGTCGCATTTCGTAGATGCAATAGGGAATGTCGAGAATCGAATAGCGAATATCGGATATCGGTACGACGGGTTGCACACTGTCCTGATGCATCGGCCGACCTCGTCGAAGCTGACCGCCCAGCCTTCTCGATACCCAGGAACCGTCCTCCGACATTCGCTATTCGATATTCGATATTCGAAATTAAACATTCCATACGCCCCAGAGCCATCGACTCGACATCGATCCGCGATCAGCCATTACGCGCGCCCTCATTCGTACCTCAAGCGGTACCAGATCGCGCCGAGATGCTCGTGAAGCACGGTCGCAGTTTGTTTCAGCGCCCCGGCGGAGGGCAGCAGCGCCATGATTCCTTCGGGGTCGGCTCCGCTTTTCTCGAATCCGGTAGGCGCGGGAATCACGCCCAGACCGGCGCGCTCGAACGCCTCGACCGCACGTCCGAGATGGGAAGCGTGGGAAACCAGGAACGCCCGGTGAACGCCTTCCGATTTCAACACTTCGGAGGAGAAGCGTGCGTTCTCTTCGGTGTTCCTCGATTTTCCTTCGCTCCACTTCACCGGGACCTGGAAGTCTTCTTCCAGTACCCGCTTCATCAGCGCCGCCTCGTCGATGGCCTCGCCGAAGGGTCGACCGCCGGTGACGAGTATCGGCAGGCCGGTCTTACGGTGCAGGCGCGCGGCGTAGCGCAGCCGTTCCAGCGTCTGCGATGAAACCGTTTCGCCGCCGTATTCCGGCGCGAAATCGTTGCGGCCGCCGCCCAGCACGACAATCGCCCGCATGCTCTCGGCGCCGGGGACGCGCAACGGGTAGGGCGAGATGTGCTCGAGCTTTTTACTCAGGGAATTCGCCACCACGTGCATGCTGAAAGCGTAAAGGCTCAGCAACGAAACCAGGATCACGGCCACCCCCGTCCTGCGCCAGCGGGACAGCAGCAGCAGCCCGACGAGCGCAAGCAGAAGATTGCCGCCCGGCGGCAGCACGAGCGCGGCGAGGCTCTTGGTAAGAATCAGCTCCATGGATGCAGCGCGTCCGTCGCGACGGCCCGGTAAGAACGGCGCCGGATTGGACTCCCTCGGCCGTCAGGCTACGGCTTCGCCCGCAGCCTGAAGATCGGCGTGGTACGAGGAGCGGACCAGGGGGCCGCTGGCCACATTCCTGAATCCGAGCTCACGCGCGATTGCGCCCAGCGCATCGAACTCCGACGGCTCCCAGAAGCGCTCTACCGGCAGGTGGTGACGGCTGGGCTGGAGGTACTGGCCCAGGGTGAGCATGTCGCAATCGTGGTCGCGCAAATCTTTGAGCACCTGAATGACTTCATCCTTTTCCTCACCCAGGCCCAGCATCAGTCCGGACTTGGTGGGAAGCTCCGGGTGGGCGGACTTGAAGCGGCGGATCAGATCGAGAGACCAGGCGTAGTCCGCGCCCGGGCGCGCCCTGCGGTAAAGGCGCGGCACGGTCTCGAGGTTGTGGTTGAACACGTCGGGCGGGGCATGGCCGAGCCTTTCCAGCGCAACCTCCATACGGCCGCGAAAATCCGGGACCAGAATTTCGATACGGGTGTCGGGGCAGCGTTCTCTGAGCGCTTCGATACAGGCGGCGAAATGCGACGCGCCGCCGTCTCTCAAATCGTCCCGGTCGACGGAGGTCACCACCACGTAGCTCAGCCGCATCCTGGCCACGGCGTCGGCGAGATGCGCAGGCTCGTCGGCATCCAGGGGATCCGGCCGGCCGTGGGCCACGTCGCAAAAGGGGCAGCGGCGGGTACACAGGTCGCCCATGATCATGAAGGTGGCGGTGCCGTTGGAAAAGCACTCACCGATGTTTGGACAGGAAGCCTCCTCACACACCGTGTGCAGCCGCGAATTCCTCAAAAGCCCCTTGAGCCGGCTGACGGCGGGCCCCATGGGCGCTCTGACCCGGATCCAGGCGGGCTTCTTCGGCAGCGGCCCCTCCTGGGGCGGGATCTTCACCGGATTGCGCGCCGTCTTGTCGGCTCCCCGCTGGGCGCGGGTGGGCCCGGAAAGCTGAACGTCTACCTTGGCCATAATTTGGAGTATCGCACAGGCGGCGCGCGGAAGCGCAAGCGGCCGGCGCTGAAGCCGTGGGCGGCGAGGCTCACTCCTTGTCGTCGGTGAGCACGTAGCGCTCGTCCCACAGATTGACGATTCGGCAAAACAGCTCTGCGGTCTGCTCGGCGTCGTAGATGGCCGAGTGGGCGTCGCGTTCGTCCCAGTCGATACCCGCCGCCTGCACGGCCCGCGACAAAACCGTCTGCCCGAAGGCCAGCCCGCCGAGGGTCGCGGTATCGAAAGTGGAGAAAGGATGAAAGGGATTTCGCTTGATTCCGGTGCGTTCGACCGCGGCATTGAGAAAACTCAAATCAAAAGACGGATTGTGTCCAACGAGAACCGCGCGCGTGCAGCCCTCGGCTTTCACCGCCTTTCTTACCGGTGTGAATATCTTGGCCAGCGCCTCGCGCTCGGTAACGGCAAGTCGAAGCGGATGATCCGGATCGATACGATTGAACTCCAGCGCGGCCGGATCCAGGTTGGCGCCCGGAAAGGGCTGCACGTGACAGGAGTGCGTTGCGGCGCGAACCCAGCGGCCATCATCGTCGATGCGGAGCAACACCGCCGCGATCTCCAGCAGGGCATCGCTTTGCGGATTGAAGCCGCCGGTCTCGACGTCGATGACCACGGGAAGAAATCCGCGGAAACGGGACCTCATCGGAATTCTGTCCGGTGCGCCCATGTCAGCTCCCCAGCGACCAGGCCACGCGGCCGCCCGCGCGATAGGGAACGACGACTTCCTTGCCGAAAGGCAAGGTCGCCGGAATATCCCGCGGGGTTTTGCGGAGCTCGATCTGATCCCCGTTTCGCGGCAAGCCGTAAAACGCCGGGCCGTTGAAGCTGGCGAACGCTTCCAGTCGCTCGAGGGCACCCGCGCTTTCGAAAGCCTCGGCGTAGAGCTCGAGTCCCGCATGGGCGGTGTACATGCCGGCGCAGCCGCAGGCATTCTCTTTGGCGGATCTTGAATGCGGCGCGGAATCGGTGCCGAGGAAATACTTGACGCTGCCCCCGGTAGCCGCCTGAATCAGGGAAAGGCGGTGATCTTCCCGCTTGAGGACGGGAAGACAATAGTGGTGCGGGCGCACGCCGCCCGCGAACATGGCGTTGCGGTTGAGCAGCAGATGATGCGCGGTGATGGTCGCGGAGACGTTGGCCGGCGCCGAATCGACGAAGCGCACCGCCTGCGTGGTGGTGACGTGCTCGAACACGATCCTGAGCGCCGGATAGCGTTGGGCCAGATTGGAAAGGACGCGCTCGATGAAGATCTGCTCACGGTCGAAGACGTCCACGTCGTCGTCCACCACCTCACCGTGCACCAGCAGCGGCAACCCGGCGTTCTCCATGGCGGATAGCGCGCCGGAAACGCGATTCAGATCGGTGACCCCGGAAGCCGAGTTGGTGGTCGCGCCGGCCGGATAGAGCTTCACCGCGTGGACGTGCTCGCACCGTTCCGCGCGCGCGATCTCTTCCGCCGAGGTATCGTCGGTGAGATACAGCGTC
>DATIPL010000696.1:0-2866 GCA_035471965.1 Gammaproteobacteria bacterium | reverse complement strand
GAGCCGCGAGATGGGCACGCAAACGTCCGTCGCCCAGCCCTTGCACCCGGGACGCAGCGCCATGGCGGCGTAATAGGCGTCGTGGCGCGCCTGCCACAGCCTGCTGCGATCCTCCGGCCGCGTGGCCCACTGGAAATCGCCGCCGCCGAACTCGGAAGCAATCTCTCCGACCCGCTCGGTTTGCTCCCTGACGCCCGCGTCGCTGCCGTGAAACTCGAAGAACAGGGTCGGCTGCGCCGGATAATCGAGATCCGAGTAGCGATTGATGGCGTCCATCTGTACTTCGTCGAGAAGCTCGATGCGCGCCACGGGAATACCCGTCTGTATGGTCGTTATAACGGTGTTGACCGCGCCCTCCAGGGTCTCGAAAGAGCACACCGCCGCCGATACCGCCTCCGGGATGCCGTAGAGCTTGAGCTGAATCTCGGTAATCACGCCGAGCGTGCCCTCGGAGCCGACGAACATCCGCGTCAGGTCATATCCGGCAGAGGATTTGCGCGCCCGCCCGCCGGTGCGAATGACGCGGCCGTCGGCAAGCACCACGGTCAGACCCAGCACGTTCTCCCGCATGGTGCCGTAGCGCACCGCGTTGGTGCCCGAAGCACGGGTCGCGGTCATTCCTCCGAGCGAGGCATCGGCGCCGGGATCGATGGGAAAAAACAGACCGGTGTCGCGAAGGTACTCGTTGAGCTGCTTGCGCCTCACGCCGGCCTGCACGCGGCAGTCCAGATCCTCGGCATTGACCTCCAATATCCGGTCCATACCGGAGACGTCCACGCATATTCCGCCGCGAAGCGCCGCCACGTGACCTTCCAGCGAGGTGCCGGTGCCGAAGGCGATCACAGGAAGCTTATGCGACGCGCAGATGCGCACAATCTCGGCCACCTCCTCGGTGCTTCGTGCGAACGCCACCGCATCCGGCGCCGCGGAGGGATGATACGACTCGTCCCGCCCGTGCTGCTCGCGAACGGCGGCCGACGTCGACAGGCGATCGCCAAGCCGTGATCGCAGCGCGTCGATGGCGGTGGAAACGGGTTCGGTCTGGGCACTCATGGAATCCGGGAAGTCTGTATCGGGAACCCAACAATGAACCGACGCATCCAGCGATTCAAGGGTCGGCTCTGCGCATTTTGCCGCTCCCGTGCTGGATGAAGCCGCTTCGCTCGACGAAGCGGGACCCGCTCAATCTGAGCGTAACGCCTTCCGGTTGAAACCGGGGATCCGCTTGCGGGTTCGGCGCACGCATCGGGTGATCCGCGTTCCAGCCATTCCGTCGGAAGGCTCTCCCGAAGCGGGCTCTAACGGGAGTCGAACGATGCGCGGTGTGGATTATCCGTTGATATCACGGCTGAAATGTCACGCGTTGAAGACGTTGCGTGCGCAGGCTTCCAGGAATACTGGAAATCCGTCTCGACGGGTAGCCAGGGCCCGCGGATGTCTATTTCTACTGGGTTCGGCCCCAGAACAGGGTGCGTACCTCTTCCGAGTTAATCTGGTTGGGCAGCGTGCTGAAGCACAAGATGGCAACCAGCCGGGAAGTATTCCCACGCACCTCGGTTATGCGGTGGATGGCGTTGCGGCCGGAGAAGATGAGCAGATCGCCCGGGTTGTAAGGCAGCGTTTGGATGTCGTTGTGTTCACCCTCGATAATGCGCCGGATGAGGCCATAATCCTCGCTGCCGACCCTGCGGGTGTCCGGCACGTACTCGTACTCGCCACCGTATTCCGATGCCTGCAACATCAGCGTGGTGGAAAATTCCGACTCGTCGAAGTGCCAGGCGTGGCGGTCGCCTTCGCGAAACACGTTGACGGAGAGCGCACCCAGGGGATCGGCGAAACGGTATAACTGACTGTTACCGAGCACCGCGCCCATGAAGGTCACCAACGGATCCCACTCGTACAGGCTGCGCAGGGCTGAATTCCGAGGCAGCCGATCATAGGCGATTGAACCGACCGAAGTGTACATGCGCCGTCGCCGGGGATGGTCGGGAGGAAAAGCGTCGTCGTCGGGCTCGAGATAGGCATTGTGATGATTTCGGCAGAAGTACGCTCCCGGCTCAGCCGCGCGCGCTTCCGCCGCCATGGTCTCGAGCGCGTCCTCGGTCACGAATTCGGGCAGCAGGCATACGCCGTTGCGATGCAGCCTGTCGTGGCACTGGGCAACGAGCCGCGCGCCTTCCGGGGAACCGAGACGATTGAGAGGATAATGTTTGAGATTGACCAGTGAGCCGGGGTGTGTGCTGCGTCGTCCGCCGTTGAATCCAGTGCGTTCCATACGCCATCCTTGTTCCGTACCTTGCATGAATCCCCCTCGTTGGATGGGTGAAATGGGTCCAGAAGCGCGGCGTATTATATGCCAAACGACCCGCTTTCGCTGCACTGCGCAAAAAGTCCCGCCCTGCCCGTGGGTTCCCCGACTCGGCGGGAAAATTACCTAACAAAGGGAACGTAACTTATTGATTTATTGTAAGGCTCGCCCGGCTCGCCTCAGGTACGCTCGGTGCCCCGGCGGGAACCCGGAGTTCACCGGCCGCGGCTCGCCAGGCGATTCTCCGCGCTCGCCACCAGCAGCCGAATCTCCTCCAGGCGGACGCGGATCTCCGCCAGCTCGGCGCGAAGGGCATCGTCTTCGGCGTCCGGGCGAGCGGCCATATACTCGTCTTCGCGGCCTTCGAGGAACCAGGGGAGAGACACGTTCAGCAGGCCCGCCAGCATCTGCAGGCGGTTGGCTCTGGGCTCTTCCTCGCCGCTTTCCCAGGCTTCGAGGGTGGCTTCGGTAACGCCCAGCTTGCGCGCAGCTTCCGACAAGGCCAGGCCCGCGTTCTCACGGGCCACGCGAATTCTCGGTCCTATGGGCTGCGGCACC
>DATIPL010000695.1:0-1532 GCA_035471965.1 Gammaproteobacteria bacterium | reverse complement strand
GGCGGCATCGTCGCCCTGATCCCCGGCCGGCTGGCGGTGGCGGTGTGGTCGCCGGGTCTCAACGACAAGGGCAATTCACTGGCCGGCACCCTGGCGCTGGAACTGTTCACCACCAAGACGGGAATCTCGATCTTCTGACGGCGCGGCATTGCGATATCTGCTACTCCTCGCGATCGTTCTCGGCGCCGTTGCCGGCTGGTATTGGTTTCGGCGATTCCGCTTGTCGCGGCGCAAGCGCCTGTTGTCCACGCCTTTGCCGCAGGGATGGGAAGACGTGCTCGCCAAACGGGTGCGGCTGTATCGCGTCATGCCTTCGGACCTTCGCCGCCAGCTTCACGGGTTGATGAATTTGTTTCTCCATGAGAAGCAGTTTGTCGGCTGTAACGGCCTCCAGGTGACCGACGAGATGCGCGCGGTGATTGCAGCGCAGGCTTGCATGCTGCTGCTGAATCGAGATACCGGGTGTTACCCGGGTTTCCAGACCGTGTACGTCTACCCGGGCAGCTACATTGCCCGCGAGAAGCGCTCGGACGGGCTGCTGGAAACGGTCGAAACCGACGTGCGCGCGGGCGAAGCATGGCACCGCGGGCCGGTGGTGCTTTCGTGGCAGGACATCTGCGAAGATGCCGGGGATCCCGGGGACGGTCTCAACGTGGTGCTGCACGAATTCGCGCACAAACTGGACGAAGAAAACGACAGCCATGACGGTCTGCCGGTTCTGGGTGATTCTGCGCAGTATGAGACCTGGGCGAGGGTGCTGAGCGAGGAGTTCGACGCCTTGCGGGCCGGCGTGGATCGGGACGAGGCGGGCGTCATCGACGATTACGGGGCGGAGTCGCCCTCGGAGTTTTTCGCCGTGGTAACCGAAGCTTTTTTTGAGCGGTCCGTAGCGCTGCACCGGCGACATCCGGCGCTTTACGAGGAGTTCCGTAAATTCTACAGAGTCGATCCGGTGCATTGGCATCATGGGCCGCTGAATGCGGTGGTCAATAAGGATCCGCTAAAGTAGATTCCCGTCGAGGGCTAAAACCGGATCATGTACAAGTCTCCATTTTCACCCGCGCGAGCGATCTGTTCTCCGGCGCGGCAAATCGTGCCTGGAGGATAAATCATGCCCGATCCCATGGCCGCAGCCATAGCGGAGGCACGCGCAAGCGTTGAGGAAAACGGATTGCCCATTGGATCCTCGGTGGCCAGGAAGGATAGGATTCTCGGCCTGGGCCGCAATCGCTTCTGTCAGACGGGGGACCCGACGAGCCACGCCGAAATGGAGGCGATCCGTGACGTTGCCCGCCGCGCCACGGGAGACGTCGACGTGTTGCTCAACGGCGCCTCGATTTATACCACGATGATGCCGTGCGAAATGTGCGCCGGCGCGATCATTCGCTTCGGCATTGGCCGGGTGGTGGTGGCCGAGACCCGTACCTACACGGATCCGGGCACGCGGCAACTGCTGGAACGCCAGGGGATCACGGTGGAAGTGAGCGACGAGAAAGTGTCGATAGACCTGGTCGAAGACTTTTGCGCGCGGC